>JAJQFC010000212.1 GCA_021201355.1 Planctomycetaceae bacterium
TCCCGGCGCCGTCCGCATGAGCGTCGGCGGCGGCAGCCGTTGCCGACGCGGTCACTCCAAGGAAAAAAACAAACATGGCGGCCGTGCGGAACGGCCGGCGTCGTACCTGGCGCACGGTCATCTCCCGGACAGATAGCGGGACCGGATTTCCTCAATCTTTCCCGTTTCATACAACCAAATAAGTTCAGCCGACACCCGGTCCATGAAATCGACATTGTGGCGGCTGGTGGCGAAGCCGCACGGGCGGGCGAAAAACTTTTCGCCAACCACCTCGACCGGCCATTCCGGATGTCTTTGATCGTATCACTGGAGGGCGTCGGCGTTGGTGACGAGCGCCTCAACTTTTCCATCCAGCAATCCCTGAATGCCGTTCCGGACGCCGAGAAAATGCACCGTGTCCAGCCCCAGGTCGTCCAGCGCCACCTGGGTCGAATCGCCGGTCAGGACGCCGATGCGTTTTCCCGGAAGCTGCGACACGCTTGTCAGTTCGTGCCGTTTCAGGTTCGACCCGGTCATGGCGGTGGCGACGCTGGAGGTGAGGTAGGCGGAAGCGGTGACGCCGAAAATCATCCAGAGGGCGGATAAGAGGCAGCCGAGCCAGCCCATTTTGGTCTGGTTCAGTTTGCCGCTCCGGAGGGCCTTGATGACGTCGAGCATGCTGAGGGTGATGCCGGTCTTCCAGTCGGCGGGGAAATCCTTCTCGAGGCGGCGGCGGAGAACCGTCATGGAAATAACCATGGCGGTGAAGACGACAAGGAAAATCGCATAGGCGCGAAAATGCCGGAAGCGTTGGAATTCGGCCCAGAACGTGCTCCGCTGCTGTTCCCGGACCATGATGCGGGAGGTGGCAAGGTGCCAGGGGAAGGAGTACCACAGGTACGACGCCCGCCGCGAATTGACCGCCAGGGTATGGACGGCGATGTCGATGTCTCCGTTCCGGCACGCTTCCAGCATGTCCGGGAACCGGTCGAAGACGACATATTCGGTATGGAGGTCGAGCCGTTTGGCGACGATGTCCCACAGTTCGACAGCCATGCCGGAATAACCGCCGTACTCCTCGGCGATGGTGACGGGCGGGTCGACGTATATTCCGGCCCGCACCCGGCTCCCGGGCTGATAGTCGCCGGCAGGCGCTTGCGCCGACAAGCCGTGAACGACCGCCAAACCCGCCAGAACAACGACAAACAGCCCCGGGAGGCTTCCGTTCACGCGACGTACCGGGCAGACCATGATGCGGTATCGTGCCATCATTCCCCCCACCACGCGAGAGGTTAAAAATTTTACAGTAAATGGTTATTCTAAAGTCGGTTTCCACCCGTGTCAATTCGTGAAGAAAACGCCATCCTTGGGAGGGATGGCGTTTTCTCCGAGGCGATGCCCGTATGAGGAGTGGACGGGCGTTTGAGGAGGAAGAATACGGCGACGATGCGCGTGTTTTTGTTCGCTCCGCCCGGCCCGCGTCAGTCCGTCACGGCGGTTTCGTACTTCTTCAGCCAGCTCGTGATGGCATCCGAATCGTCGAAGCCGTAGCGGTGCGTGTTCGTGGCGTTGCCGGTGTCCGCGCCCTTGTAGTCGATGCCGGGGACGTAGACGGTATTCTTGTCGAAGCCGCTCACTTCGGCCCGGCCGGAATAAATGTCCTTCAAAGTCTGGTCGATGACGGCGAGGGCGGCGTCCGGATTCTTCTGGAGCGAGGCGCGGCCGCCCTGAACCAGATCGGCGAAGGAGTAGGATTCGTCCCCGACCTTGACCTTGCCGAGATCCTGGAGGCTGGTGATGCTGGCGCCGTTCGACGTCTTCCCTTTCGAACTGCCGGCGACGCTGGCGGCGCGGCCTTCGGCGGCGAAAAGGTTGCCCTTGTCCTGGTCGACCCGGATGTTGTTGCCGGTGCCGGCACTTTCGGTGAGAAGGCCGATACCCTCGATTTCGCCGGCCGAATTCCGGATAAGTTCGGCGGTGACGCCGGTCTCGGCAGACCTGTCGTTAATGGCCTTTACGATGTCGAGGCCTTCGGTGCCTTTCTCGAAGGAGTAGGACACTTCCCCTTTCGGGCCGGTGATGGTGAATGCGACGTCCTCGAAGGTCTTCCCGGACCAGAGCCCGGCGGCCATGGCGGCCTGGGTCTTTTCCGAGGAGGCGGTGTTGTCCTTCAGTTCCTTGACTTCGTCCTTGCCCTTGGCGGAGACGGACCGGCCGGCGTCGGTGAACAGGCTGCCGACCTTCTGGTCGACGCGGATAAGGTGGTCGGCGCCCTTTTCCAGGGATTCGAGGCGAAGGGTCTTGGCGCCGTCCTCGCCTTCCACCACCGACGCCTTGACGCCGTGGGTGTCCGAGTCGGCGGTTATCTTCGCGGCGATGTCCTCGATGGCGTCGCCGGAACCGAAGCGGTAGGTGATTTCCCCGTCCTTCCCGGCGACGGTGAACGCCTCGTCGTCGGTGAGGAGGTGATAGTCGATCGCCGTGTCGACGACGGCGGCCTTGGCCTCTTCCGTCACCACTTCCGTCTTGTCCGTGGTGGTCTTGGTGTTGAGGCCGTTCGCGATGGTGCCGCGCATCTGTTCGAAGAAATCGTAATGAGTGGAACTGAGGCTGTTCGGGTTCGTAATGGCGGACAGGGCCAGAGTCCGCATGTTCGTGATGACGTCGGCCATCGTGGTTTTTTCGTCGGTTTTGATCGGTTCCGTCGCTTTAGAGACAGGCGTGTAGGTGGCTTTTATAATTTTGTTGGTTTTCGGGTCGTAGTATTCATTCAGCAACTTGTCCGAATTCAGGGCCACGTAATCGGTGGCTTTCGGCATGACGCCACCGTTTTTCTCGGCAGCCTGAAGCGCTTTGTAGGCTTTGGCATTGGGCCGGAGCATGGCCCAGGCCGACAGCATTTCACCGGAAAATCCGGGGATGACCTGCGCGCCGCCGGAAAGCGTGTTGTACGGGTTTGTATAGTTGACTGACATGACTGTACCTTCCGTCCCTGATGGTATAAATGAATAAACCAATCATCCATTCGTTATATGGCTAACTCGATAGTACCGCGAAAATCGGGAAAGAATAGTCCGTTTCTTGACCGTTTTTCGTATCGAGTTGAAACCAGACCCGAGTGATACGTTTTTTTTCTGCCGGATGGTTCCGAGGCGATGCCGTTTGCGTATACATGTGGTGCGGGCGGCGATGGCGTTTCGGCAGCCGGGTGCGGTCCTCCGGGGAGGGCGGCGAATGGCTGGCAAACGGTTGGGCCGTCTTCTATGTATTTACTTCGGCATTACTAGTGCACCGAGTGAGTGCGTTTTTTTTACCGCTTCCGAGTTGACGTTCGTGGCCGTCAGGAATATTATCGGTAGTCGAAGGCCGGACTTAAGGGCGGACCCGTTTTTTCGGATATTTTTTAAACACGTTAACCGGAAATACTTTACAACTCCCGAAGCGGTAACGCGTACGCGGAATTAGTAAAAAATAAAAAACATTCATGAACGATTCCCCTCCATCCTGGCTCACACGCACGCGAATTCTCCTTGGCGACGACGGCCTGTCCCGGCTCCAAAAGGCCCGGGTCTGCCTGGCCGGGCTGGGCGCGGTCGGCGGCTATGTCCTTGAAGGTCTGGTCCGGTCCGGGGTTGAAATGGTCCGGCTGGTCGATTTCGACACCGTTAAGGACAGCAACCGGAACCGCCAGCTTCTCGCCCTCTCAAGCACGGTCGGCCAGGCAAAAACCGACCTCGCCGCCGCCCGGGCCCGGGACATCAACCCGGACGTCGTCGTGGACGTTCGCCGAGAGTTTGCCCATGCGGACACCCTTCCGGACCTCCTCCGGGATATCGACCTCGTGGTTGACGCCATCGACAGCCTGAACCCGAAGGTCGAGACGATCACCGCCGCCGCCCGGCTGGGCATTCCGGTCTATTCCGCCCTCGGCGCGGCGACGCGGACGGATGCATCCCGCATCCGGTTCGGCCCGTTGTTCGCGGCGGGCGGCTGTCCCCTCGGCCGGCTGGTCCGGAAGCGCCTCCGGCGGCGCGGCATCGTGGCGGGCGATCTGTGGTGCGTCTTTTCGGACGAACCGCGGAACCGCGCCGCCGTCCTGCCGCCGGACGTCGAGCCGCCGGGAAGCGAGGACGAGTATAAACGCGGACGCGAACGCACCGTCCTCGGCAGCCTCGCCACCATAACCGGCCTGTTCGGCCTCCGCCTCGCCCACGAGATCATTCTCCGCCTCAGCAGCGAAGGGGATGCCGGAGGCGGGTGACAATCAGTGTCCACATTGCCACTATTTGTCAGTGCCGTGTCACCGACCGGTAATGGTTATCCCGATAAAGCAACCGGTAGTTCGGTATGATTTTCAGGATTAAACCTCGTAAAATAGGGTACTACATCAAATTAAAATTATGAATTCACTTTGGCAATGCCATTGCATATCTAAAAAAGTGTGAGTTTGACAACTGGTCAAATTTTTCGAGGAGCGGCCCCGCCGCGCCGGTCTTTTTCTTAAGGAGAACCACCATGCGCAAGTCAAAAGGCTTTACCCTGATCGAATTGATGATCGTCATCGCGATCATCGCCATCATCGCGGCGATTGCCGTTCCGAACCTGATGCAGAGCCGGATTCGGGCCAATGAAGCGAACATGATCACCGTGCTTGGTCAGTACAAGACCGCGCAGGTGACGTGGCTGACCGGCGGACAGGGTGACCTTGCGTCGAATGCCGCGGCCACCAGTGTGTATGCCGACAATTACCGCAACCTCACATATGGGATTCCAGTAATTCGGGGAACGGGAACCGGCGATGCTACGCAAAACCTCCTTCTCCTAAGCAGGGCAATTGCAGACGCGTTCGCTGCTGGACCGATTACTGGCGCTGCAACAACGAGCACAGCGGGTCCGTTAAGCACAGTGACGGCAAATGCAGTTCCTTACCAAGGGTATGAATATGCTGAGGCAAAAGGCGCGGCAATTGGTTACTTTACAAGTGGTTTCGCACTTGTTGGCGTCCCCGTTGCACCTGGACAGACCGGTGGCATCGTCGGATTTGCCAACCAGGAAGGTCAAACCCGGGTTCAGGGTATTGGGTCTGACAAAACAATGGCGAACGCATTAGACCTGGACACCCCGGTGACAGATGGTTCTGCCTGGACCGGAATGTAATCCCAAAACCCCTACCCCTACCGAAAAGGAAGGCCCCACCCGGGCCTTCCTTTTTTCGTACCATATGTTGCATTCCCTGCCGGCGCGGGGTATACTATATAGCACGTTACGTTTACGCGAATCTCTCATCTTCTTATTCCATAGAGAATCTCCATGTCGGACACCGCGTCTGCGGAAAGTACCCCCGTTGCCTTTGTCGTCGTGCGGGACGACTCGGGCCGGAACCGTCTCCAGGATCTGGTCGCCCGGACCGGCTGCCTCGCCGTGCCGCTTCCCCGCGTCGACAACGCCATCCTCCTCCTGAAAAACGGGGCGCAGTCGAACCTCGTCCTCCTCGCCTCCGACGCCCTTGACGACGACACCGCCCCCTTCGACCTGCTTATGGACGCGGTTGGCCAGACGGCCAAGGTAATCATCTACGGCGGCGATCCGGCCGGCGCGGTTGTCCTCCATTGCCTCAACAAGGGCGCCAGCGACTTTATTCCGGAAACGGCCCAGGACGACGAAATCATGAACGCCGTCGAGGCCGCCGCCTTCGACCGGCTCCACACCGGCGCCCCGGCCCATGCCGACGCCATCACCGCGTCAAGTCACGTATCCGGCTGGATAGAACTCACCGCCTCCTCCGAACTTGAACAGCTCCGCCGCCTCCAGCGTTTTTCCGACGCCCTTTTCGCCACCCACCTCCCGGAATCGGTCTGCGAAGACCTCAAGATGGTGGTCGAGGAAGTCGGCCGGAACGCGGTGGAATGGGGCAACAACTTCGCCCCGGACAAGCAGGTCCATATCAGTTACGCCATATTCAACAACCGCATCGTCATCAAGGTCGAAGACGAGGGCGAAGGCTTTTCCCCGGCCGCCCTCACCGACCCGACCATCGACCCCCTGAAAACAATGCGGGAACGCCAGTCCGCCGGAAAACGCGCCGGCGGGTACGGCGTTTTCCTCATCAAGAAACTGGTGGATGACATCGTCTACAATGAAAAAGGCAATACCGTCCTCCTCATTAAATACCTCCCGGAGATCTAACCCCGAATGCCAGACTGGTCCAGCCTCTTCGCCGCCCACCTTGACAATCTGTTCGCGGACGCGACAACCGAGTCCATCCGCGAACGCTACCATTGGGTCGACGACTACTCCGCCCGCGCCCGGGACATCCTTTCCCCGGCCAGCCTCGACGCCCGGCCGCCCGAGGAAATCTACGCCGCCCTCGATTCCCTGAACGTCCCGAAATGCCAAATCCGCATGACCAATCTCGGCCGCATGAACCAGGCCGAGGACGTCGTCCACGCCATCCGGGAACTTGTCACCAAACCGGGCGACTTCGCCGTCAAATACAAGGCGGGAAAAATCCCCCAGGCCGGCGTCGTGACGCTCACGCAAATCCTCTGCCTTGTCCAGCCGCACCGTTTCGCCATCCGGAACGCGCCGTTCACCAGAGCCCTGGCGAAACAGGTGCCGTTCTACACCGCCCGGGCATTGGACGAACTCGAGTACGAAAGCTATCTCGATATCTGCCGGGAACTGGCCCGGGTGATGGAGGAAAAGCTCGCGCCGTTCGGCCTGGCCGAATGGGCCAGGGACCACCGGTTCCTCCTCCTCTACGCCGTTCTGGTGAAATAGCCGGGACCGGCGCGGCGCCGTCGTGGACAACGGCCACGGCGGGACTAGTCACCTTCGCGGCTGGACGGCGTTCGCGGCCTCGGAACGTTTTTGCGCGCCGGGCTAAACGAACCTACCAGCCCATTAAGTTTTTGCCGAAAAGAAAAAACCCTGTATAGTGGGGTATTCTCATGACAGCAGCGACCGCGTCGGCGGCGCCCTTTCTCGAACCTGGTGGAGGACTAGCGGCATGGCCCTATTACGTCTGGAGACAAACGCCACCGTTCCCGAAGAGGGAGCGAAGGTATTGCACAGTAAATTAACGCGTCATCTCGCCCCGCTGTTCGAGGAGCCGGAAAACCAGGTCCGGCTGGAAATCGCCGCCAACCGGCGGATGCGGATGGCGACCTCCGACGAGCAACTGGTCCACCTCGAAATCCGCAATATCGAGTTCCCGAAGGACCGGGCCGAGGAACTCACCGACCTCGTCTGTCCCATTATCGAGGACGTCCTCAGTATCGGCCCGAAAAGCGTCTATATCGCCGTCATCTCGGCCCGGAATTCCATGTGGCGCGTCAACGGCGACGCCGGCAATAAGAACTGAAAATCCCTTTACCGCTCCCGCCCCGCGATACGAAAGGACCAACTCGCATGGCCACGCGCACGCCACCGAAAGCGGCCAAGCCGCTTGTCGAAACAAAAGCCTGGAAAGCCCTCCTCGCCCACCGGAAAGCCATGGCCAGGGTCAGGATGACCGACCTCTTCGCCAAAGACCCGAAACGGTTCGACGCCTTCTCCATCCAGTTCGGAGACATCCTCCTAGATTACTCGAAGAACCGCATTACCGGTGACACCATGCGCCTTCTCCTGGACCTCGCCCGCGACGCCGGCGTCGAGGACTGGCGGGCGCGGATGTTCCGGGGCGACCGGATCAACTTCACGGAAAACCGCGCCGTCCTCCATACCGCCCTCCGGAACATGTCAGGGAAACCGGTCCGGGTCGACGGCGAAGACGTCATGCCCGGCGTCGCCCGGGTCCTCGGGCAGATGATGAAATTCTCCGACGACCTCCGCAGCGGCCGCTGGAAAGGCTTTACCGGGAAGAAAATCCGCACCGTCGTCAACATCGGCATCGGCGGCTCCGACCTCGGCCCGGTGATGATTACGGAAGCGCTCAAACCGTACGCGGACGGCCCGGAGACGCGTTTCGTGTCGAACGTGGACGGCAGCGATTTTGTCGAAACGGTCAAGGGCCTTGATCCGGCGGAAACGCTCTTTATCGTCGCCTCGAAAACGTTCACCACCCAGGAGACGATGACGAACGCCCAATCAGCCCGGAAGTGGCTCCTCGCCGCGCTGAAGGACAAGAAGGCCATTGCCAAACATTTCGTCGCCCTTTCCACAAACGAGGCCGAGGTGGTGAAGTTCGGCATCGATCCCGAAAACATGTTCGAATTCTGGGACTGGGTCGGCGGGCGCTATTCGTCGTGGTCGGCCATCGGCCTGTCCATCTGCTGCGGCATCGGGTTCAAGAATTTCCAGGAACTCCTGCACGGCGCCTACGATATGGACGTCCATTTCCAAAAGGCGCCGCTCCAGAAAAACATCCCGGTCATCCTCGGCCTTCTCGGCGTCTGGTACCAGAATTTCTGGGGCGCTGCGTCCCAGGCGATTCTTCCCTACGACCAGTACATGCACCGCTTCGCCGCCTATTTCCAGCAGGGCGACATGGAGTCGAACGGCAAGCGGGTCGACCGTGACGGCAACTTCGTCCAGTACGACACCGGCGCCGTCATCTGGGGCGAACCCAGCACGAACGGCCAGCACGCCTTTTTCCAGCTGCTCCACCAGGGCACCCGGCTCGTCCCCTGCGATTTCATCGCCCCGGCCATTTCCCACAACCCGCTCGGCGACCACCACGCCAAGCTCCTCGCCAATTTCTTCGCCCAACCCGAAGCCCTGCTTCGCGGCAAGTCCGTCGCCGAAGCCCGCGACGAACTCCGCGCCGCCGGCATGAGCGCCGCCGACGCCCGGGCCCTGGCGCCGCACAAATCCTTCGACGGCAACCGGCCGACCAATTCCATTCTCGTCAAGAGAATCACCCCGCGCACCCTTGGCTCGCTTATCGCCATGTACGAGCACAAGATTTTCGTCCAGGGGATTATCTGGCGAATCAATTCCTTCGACCAGTGGGGCGTCGAACTCGGCAAGGTGCTGGCGAAGACCATCCTGGCCGAAGAAAAGGAACTCCTCGCCGGCAAGCGCGTCAACCTCTCCCATCACGACAGTTCCACCGCCGGCCTGATGCGGGCGTTTGCGAAGATGCGCGGCAAATAAGGGCGGCGACCGGGTCGCGGCTGTGTAGCGAAAAAACAACACATGAACGAGGGGCCGTCCACTTGGAGACGGCCCCTCGTTGTTTCGTTCGTAATACGGTTTTCGCTCCGCGACGTCGCACCTGGTCGACGCCGCGCCGACAAGCTACTTGGAATAGTGCGGAGTGACCCGCATCTTCGTCCACCATATGATGAGCCAGACGGCCGTTACCGCGGCGCACATCAGGAACACCGGCCCGGCACCCCACGACATCACGAGCGGCACGGCCAGGGACGTCCAGATGCCGCCGCCCATGATCGGTTCGTGGATAAGCTGTTTGTAGCCGAACGCGGCCGACGCGTTTGTCTTGTTTTCCGGATCGACGGTCCGGAGAAGCATGAGACCAGTGGCGGTCACACCCATGGACTGGCCGAACTCGGCGATGGACCGTTCAAACCAGGCGTCCTTGAAGATGCGCGGCGCCAAGTAGAGAACAGCCACCACGTTCCAGGCGATGCCGACGGCGCAGAGGATAAGAAGCGGCTGCCAGTAGGCGAGGACGAACTCAATCCGAATCGACGCCACCGCCGACACGACGAGGAAGTCGAGGGCGGTGCCGGCGATACGCTGCATTTGCACCGTGTCGGCGATGACATCGGTGTTGGTTTTCTTGAGGAACCACTGCAGGACCAGACCGCCAATCATACAAAGCGGAAACAGCGGGAAGCTTTGGAGAATGCGCGTTTCCTGCACCGACGCCGGCATCACGACGTCGAGGGCGGCCAGGCCCTGCTTCAGGAAATACCCAAGCAGGATGGCGATGCCGATGAGGGATATGTGCAGAGCCAGCGAATCGATAGAGTCCGGGTAGACGGTCTGGCGACCGGCGTGGGGCTGTTTCGATTCCGGATACACGCCTATTTTTTCCAAACGGTCCTGTTCCGAATAGGTGCGGATGTTGGAAATGTGACCTTTCCGGGCGGCAATGTTGACGAGGATCATCCCGATGACAATGCCGAAAATCATCCCGACCGTGGCGACGGTATAGCCGAGATCCTTTCCTTCGGCCCAGCCGAGTTGGGTAAATGTCTCCGCCAGCCCGCCCACCGTGCCATGACCGCCTTCAAAGCCGATTTCAATAAGGTTTCCGAACACGTCCGGTACCGAAAAAAACGACCGGAGAAGAAGGATGACGACGCCCAGGCCGACGACATACTGCCCCCATGCGACGATTTGTCCATAACAGAGCTGCGGCGCGGTAATGCTCCACGCCCGTTTCAACCCGCCTGACGATTCAACGCCGAGAAACAGCGACGCAAACACGACATTAATGAGAAATCCCGGGAACGAGCTCCACGGCGAATACCAGGCCGAGGAAATCTCCGAACCGACCACATTAATTGCCAATAAACCGACCAGGCCACCGATAACCGACGCCGGGAGATACAACCGTTGGAGAATCGGTATACACGAACGGAGTAACTTGCCGACAACAAGCAGAAGGCAAATCCCGCAAAACGCCATAACTGCATTTATTACG
>JAJQFC010000048.1 GCA_021201355.1 Planctomycetaceae bacterium
GGTGGCGGGAGCGTCCGGAGTCGTGGTCGGGGCCGGGGCCGGTTGGCCGATGTCTGTCGGAATGGGGCTGTTGAAGTCTGGGAGGTCGTCACTGAAGCCGCCCGCGACTATGGGCGGGGTATTGGTGTTGGTTACGGTCCCGGAATAGGCTGCCAAGGTCGGGTCGACAGCGGCGCGAAGTTCCTCGCCGGCGGCGGCGATCTGGTCGGCAGCGGCGGCAAGGCCGGTCTCGGCCGCCTCCAGGGTGGCGGGGAGGTCTTCGGTAAGGATTTGGATGGTCGGGCCGGGAACCTGACGGGCGACGTCCGGGCTGTCAAGGGTCGGCAGGTCGGCAAGGAACGATCCGGTGGCTTCCACCGAAGCGTGGTCGACCTCTTCCGTCGTGGTCGCGGCCGCGGTCGCCGGGGCGGCGTCGTCGCCGGTGGCGGTTTCGACAGCCGGCGCGGCGGTTGTGGCGGCCGCAGTGGCGGCATCGCCTTCGGTGGCCGGAGCGGCGTCAAGGAAGGCGGCGGTGCCGGTGGCGCTCGGCGGAGTCGGCGGCTCTTCCTGGATAATGACCACGCCGCCGAGGCGCGGTTCGTCCGGCAGGGGAATCGGCGTCGGCGCGTTCGGGGCAAGGGCGCCGGCGGTGGCGGTGGCGACCGGTGCGGCCGGGTCCGGCGTACCGGTCTGGACAAAGGTGTCGAACCGGAGGGTGGCGCGGATGGGGCTGGTTATCTGGACGAAGATGGCGTAAACCTGCCCGTTCGGCGGGGTCGGCCTGATGTTCCGGAGTTGCAGGATGGCGCGCTCGCCCGCGCGGAAGGTGCGTTTATGCGCCTCGAGCTGGATGCAGGTGCAGGAGGTGAAGAGGCGACCGATGGTGACGGGCCGGTCGTCGTCCGGGCGGATGATTTCAAACGCCTGGGGCGGAGCGAGATCGCTGTCGCGGCGGGGGATGTCGACGTCGAAAACGGGATTCAGCATAAAGCCGTGGGACTCCGGCACAGCATTGACATTCCGCATGGTGGAATAGATTTCGCCGGAAACGGCGGTGCCGGCGAGAATCGCGACGGCGGCGAACGCCATCAGGACGCGGCTGGTAAACCTGCCTAACATGGGCCATCCTTTCACTGACGCGCTCGCCGGCGCGCCCGGCTTCCACAAGGGAGCGCCCGGCATCGCGGCTAACGCTTGGTTACACGCACCATGCGGCGGACAGGATGGCGTCTGCCACCGTGAGATCCACGCATGGATACTGGGAAAACGGAACGTTCCATTCCTCGGTTTCACCATTATGGGGAATGGGACGGTGGGTTGTCAATTAGCAAACAGGCATTTGCTAAATTTTCAGACAACGAATTTCCGACCACAAGGCTATATTAATGTCTTAGTGGAAGGTGCCAATTTCGACCGGATTTTATGGGCGACACCATGTCGTCATATCGCACGGTTTTTGTTCAGTCGTAACGTCTTTCCCGTACGGCCATTGGATGGACGGGAAGGTAAAATAAAACGGCTCCGGAAAACCGGAGCCGTGGTCGTGCGGGGAGGGTTGCCGCCGGCGTGGCTAGTCATTGACGCGTTCGACAAAATCGCCCGACCGGGTGTCGATTTTGATGCGGTCGCCGACCTTCATGAAGAGCGGCACCTTGACGTTATAGCCGGTGGAGACTTTGGCGTTTTTAAAGATGTTGGTGCGGGAATCGCCTTTGACGCCGGGTTCGGCTTCGACGATTTCCAGGACGACGGAGGACGGCATCTCGATGGAGACGATCTTGCCTGCGATGACCGTGCCTTTGATGACGGTGTTTTCCGGAAGGAAATTGATGGCGTCGCCGACGACGTCGGCCGGGACCGGGATCTGCTCGTAGTTTTCGCTGTCCATGAAGACGTAGGCGTCGGATTCCGGATAGAGGTATTCAAAATTCCGCGTTTCCACATAGACTTCGTCTATCTGGTCGTTCGAACGGAAGCGTTTCTGGGTTTTGTTGCCGCTCCGGAGCGACCGCATTTCCGTCTGGACCATGGCGCGCCAGTTGCCGGGGGTGACGTGCTCCCGGTCGAGGACGATGAACAACTCGCCGTCCATGCGGATAACCATGCCCTTCCTGATGTCTGTTGCATTAATCATGAGAATCAATTCCTTGTAGCATAAAGCGGGCAAATACCGGGTCACAACGGCTCAGGGAATTGTCCTCGTGATGAGGCCGGTCCCGGGTGTCGCGGCGAACTGGTATGTCGGGTGTCAAAGGTATCTTACGGCTTCGCAAGCATCTTGCCGCTGGCCTGGATATAGTTCATAACCTTGTAGATAAGCCTGGCGGCGGCGAACTCGCTCTGGATGGAGTGGTCGGCCGGGCACAGTTCCGTCACGTCGATGGCGGCGATGCGGCGGCGGGACGCCACTTTCTTCAGAAGGCGGAGAAGCTGCCACCAGCCGAGGCCGCCCGGCTGGGCCGCGCCGACGCAGGGGACGATGGACGGGTCAAGGCCGGTCAGGTCGATGGACAGGTAGACGGGGCTCCGCAGTTCGTCGATCACGGAGTCCTGCCAGCCTTCGTCCGAGGCGCGGTCGATGTCGGCCATGAAGAACGTTTCCACCGGAATGGTCGAGTCCATGATGCGTTCAAAGCCGTCCCGGGACAGAGAACGGACGCCGACCTGGCAGATCGGCGGGGCGCTCTTCAATTCAAGGACGCGGCGCATGACGGTGTGATGGGTCTCTTCGTCGTCGTCGGCGTCGTCGAGGTCGGCGTTGGCGTCGATATGGAGGATGGACAGTTCCGGGGACCGGGCCAGGAGCGTTTCGATGCCCCAGAGGCTGACGGTGCCGTCGCCGCCGAGGATGATGGGGACGGCAGTGGCGTCGAGGGCGGCGGTGACCTGTTCCTTGACCCAGGGTTCGAGCTGGAACGGTTCTTGGGGGGCGGACTCGGGGGCGATGGTGTGGATGCCGACCATGTCGACAAGGGAAAGCCCGGTTTCTTCGTCATAGTCCTGGATCAGGCTGGAGGCATCCATGATTTTTCGCGGCGCCCGGGCTTGTCCAGTTGAATAGCTGGCGGTGGCTTCATGCGGAGCGGGAATGAGCGAAAAATACGCTTCCGCCAGGTCCGCGCTTTCATATCCTAAAAAATGTGCCTCGGCGTTTGCCATGACCTACTCCTGTGCTAGAGGCTAATGATAGCCTAACATACTACTGGATAAGAGGTTGGCTCTGTCAGAACCAGCCCGGTTCAAAAAATGTAAAAAGACAACGGGGCATGACCGCTTTCCGTCATGCCTACTCCAATGCAGCTTTATGATATGAAGAATCGGTAAAGTTACAAGGAGAAACCGCGCCGGGGAGGCAATTTCGCCCGACCGACGCACCACACCAGGTGACGAAACTCTTTTTCCTGTCGCCGACTGGACAATCTGTCGGGGCGGGTAGGGGATTCTTCAATTTAATTGGACAATTCCGTTGCTCCATGCCCCCCGGATCATACAATGGAGGTTGACACCCTCACCATTCGTAAGGAAACCTTCATGTCGTTCGACGATATTTTCAATTCGCGCACCTTCCCGAAGAACAAGCCGCCCCGCACCCCACGGGATTTCGCCCCGGCCATCCGGAAGCTGAAATGGGGCGCCCTCGTGACCTTTCTCCTCGTCCTGGCCGGCGCCTTCGCCGTTTTCGTCTGGATGTGCTGCCGCATCGAGCCGGAAGCGGATCAGATAGCCATCCTTATCCGGAAGACCGGCGCCAACCTGCTTCCGGGCGAAATCATCGCCACCCGGCCGGGCCAGAAGGGCATCCAGCTCGAACCGCTCCCGGAAGGCCGGTATTTCTACAACCCCTACACCTGGGACTGGCGCTTCGCCGAAGTGACGACCATTCCGGCCGGACGCCTCGGCGTCATCACCCGGCTGTACGGCGACGATCTCCCGCCCGGCGAAATAATCGCCCCGGACGGGTACAAGGGCATAGCCCGGGACGTCCTCTCGCCCGGCAAGTACCGTATCAACCCCTATGCCGAACGGGTCGACCTGTTCGACGCCATCAGTATCCGCCCGGGCCATGTCGGGGTGGTCGCCCATCTTGAAGGCGACGATCCCATCCACGGCGAGATGGCCGAGGCCATGAAAAACGTCTATATCGTCGACGAATCCGTCAAAGGCGTCCAGACGAAGACCATCGGCCCCGGCACCTATTACCTGAACCCGTACATCTACGCCGTCACCGAAGTAAACCTTCAGAGCCAGCGGTTCGAACTCCAGGGGGACGACGCCATATCCTTCCTGACCCAGGACGGGTTTCAGGTCATGGTCGAGGGCACTCTCGAATTCGCCCTCAACCGGGACGACGCCCCCATCCTCACCCAGAAGGTCGGCGACATCGACGATATCCTGAAGAAAATAATCCTCCCTAAAGCGCGGGGTTTCAGCCGCATCGAGGGGTCGAAACACCCGGCCATCGATTTTATCGTCGGCGAGACGCGCCAGGGTTTTCAGGATTCGCTGGAAAAACACCTGATCGCCCAGTGCCTCCGCTGGGGCGTGCAGATTCGGTCCATGCTTATCCGGAATATCACGCCGCCCGAGGAAGTGTCGGAAATTATCCGGGAACGGGAAGTGGCGCTCCAGAACCAGCGGAAGATCGAACAGCAGATTGAACAGGCCAGATCGCAGGCGGAACTGACGCGCCAGGAAATGCTGGCCGAGCAAATGCGGGAGAAGGTCGAATCGGAAACAGTCGCCATTCGCGCCCGCATCCAGGCCGAGCAGGAACGGTCGGTCAAATTGACCGCCAGTACGCAGAAGCTGGACGTCGCCCGGATTAATGCCGAAGCGGCCAAGTTGCAGGCCGAGGCGGTCATCGTCCGGGCCGAGGCGGATCGGGACGTCATCGCCATGCGGAACACCGCCGAGGCGGCGGTGACCCGGCAGATGGCGGACGCCTTCGGCGGCGGGCGGAACCTGGCCCGGTTCACCCTGTACAGGAAAGCGGCGCCGCGCATCGGGTCGATAATTTCCACCGACCGGGCGCCGGGGCTGGGCGGAATTTTTGAATCCTTCCTCACGCCGTCGCCGTCGCTTTCGCCTTCGTCGCCGCTGCCGGGACAACCGGTACGGCCGGCGGCACCGTCGGCGCCGGCGGCGGGCGGGGCCCGTTAGGACGGATAGGTCGACCGTGAACTTCGGTCCGTACCGGGCGACAATCGGGTATGACGATGGACTGGGCCTGTGGTTCAGCGCATTTTTACCCCGCAAAAACAGAGCAGTCACAACGAAAACAATTTCCCATAGGATGCACCCATGGAACTGAAGGATATCGAAGTCACCCCCATCGACACCGGAACCTTTGCCGCGCCGCGCCGGTTTTACCGGCGGTTCGGGTTTTTCGGCAGTATCATCATCCTCCTTCTCGTCGCCTGGGCGGCGTGGTCGTGGGGATTCTGCCGCTTTTACGTGGCGCCGGGGAAGATGGCTATTATTACCGCGAAATCCGGATCGCCCTTGCCGCCCGGCCAGATTCTGGCGAAGCCGGGGCAGAAGGGCGTTCTTGAAGACGTCCTCGGTGAAGGCCGTCATATCTGGAACCCGATTTTTTACGATTGGGAAATCGTCGACGCCCAGTTTATCCCCCCCGGGAAAATCGGCGTCGTCACCTCCCTCGTCGGCGACAACCTGCCTCCGGGCGAATTCCTGGCCGAACCGGGCCAGAAAGGCACCTGGCGCAAGGTGCTCGGCCCCGGCCGCTATCGGCTGAACCCTATCGGCTATTCCCTGGAAATCATCGATGCCGTGTCGATTCCGGTCGGCTTCGCCGGGGTCGTCACCAACCTCGCCGGGAATCCGGCGCCGGAGGGGGCTTTTGCCGAACCGGGCCAGAAGGGCGTGCGGCAGGATGTGCTGCAGCCCGGTCTTTATTACATTAATCCCCGCGAGTATCAGGTGAGCGCGGTGGAGGTCGGGGTCAACCAGGTGTCGTTGGTCGGCGAGGCGGGAACGGTGGTATTGACGAAAAACGTCGTCATGGACGACAACAACCAGATGATTCAGCGCCTCAACCAGAACCTTCTGGACGAGCAGAAGCGCCGCCGCATCGAATACCAGCAGAACGCCGCTCCGGCCCGGTCGCCGCGCCGGAGCGATTTCGCCGAAGAACTGATGGACGATCCGGGCGCGCCGGCCCGGCGCATGATCCAGAAGGCGCTCCCGTCCACGCTGGCGCCGTCGCCCGGTCAGGGAATGGCGCCGATGACGGAGCGGGACGTGCCGCCGGCGTTTGTCCTGAACCAGTTTGTCAATTTCCCGTCGCGGGACGGGTTTGATATCAGCCTCGACATGACGGTGGAGTTTGAACTGCGGCCGGAACGGCTGGCGTCCATTTACCGGGACTACGGCGATCTGCCGGCGGTGGTGGACAAAATCCTCATGCCGCAGATCCTGTCCGTGTCCAGGCTCAAGGGGTCGGCGTACCGGGCGGTGGACTTCATCGCCGGGGAGGGCAGGGAAAAGTTTCAGAACGACCTGACGGACGCACTTCAGGCCAGCCTCGGGGAAAAGAACCTCCTTATCCACAGCGCCCTGATTCGCCATGTCAACGTGCCGACGCAGATCCTTGAACCGCTCCGGGTGGCGAGCCTGTCGAAGGAGACCGACCTGACGAACAAGGAAAAGCAGAACACCGCCAAGCGCCAGGCCGAACTGAACCGGGAGATGTCTCTCATCCGGCAGTACGGGGAACAGGTGGCGCAGGAGACGCAGAAGCTGAAGGCGCAGATCGACGCGGAAATGCGAAAGACCGTCGCCACCATCGAAGCGGAGACAATTCGGGAAATGGCCGCCATCGACCGGGAGACGGCCGGCGTCAATGCCGTCCGGGTCGTCACTGTCGGCCGGGCCGAGGCCGACGCCCTCCGTATGGTCGAGGAGGAACGGGCGAAGGGCTTCGCCATGCGGGTCGGCGCCTTCGGCGGCGACGGCGAAGGCTACGGCCTGTACGAGTTTGCCAACAACCTCGGGGACGACCTCCACATCCGCCTGCTCCACGCCGGGGAAGGGACGCTCTGGACCGACCTGAAAGGCGGCTTCGCCGAGATTGGCGGGGCCACGGCGGCGAAAAAGACCGGCGGCGCGGCGCCGGCCGAATCCACCGGCCGGTAGAGGGAAGCGTCGCCGGCGGTTCGCGGTACCGGTCGGCATCCTATCCGCCCGGGGATGGACAGGGTGGATGACGTACCAGTTGCCCTAAGCGCCGTCCGGAACGTTAGCCAAGAGCGGGCGCCGGTTCAATCCTGCGGCATTTTTTCCTTGCACGGTGATGAACCGGCCCTATACTGGATCTGTTTGTCGTTCGGGTTCGGCCCGCGCGCCGGTCGGCACGGCCGGCCGGGGTATGGCGTTACGGCGGTTTTTTCATAAAAACACCGTGTTCAAAACCTGAAACGACGCAAAAACGCGGGACGTCGCCGGGCACGGTTCCGGAGGCACTGGGGCGTTGTCGGCGAGGAATCGCCGACTTTGACTTTTTATCTGGAGGGATTTACGTGGGCGTTTTCCTTTTGCTGGTCTTTTTCTTCATCTCCTTCCTCATTGTCGGCATGGTTCTTCTCCAGGAAGGCAAGGGCGGCGGCCTTACCGGCATGTCCACCGGCATGGACGGCGTCATGGGCGCGAAAAATCCGCTCCGGAGAATGACCGCGTACCTGTTCGTCTTTTTTGTCATCATGTGCATCGGCATCAACCTTTATTTCCACAATACCCGGGTCGACGCGAGCATCCCGTCCGGCATCGGTCCCATCAATACCCGCCAGGTGCTTGAAGAAACCGCCCCGGCCGCCGGGCCGGTGGTGACGTCGGGCGCTCTCCGTCCCGAAGACGGCGATGCCGCTCCCGCCGAATCGCTCCGCCCGGAAGCGACCGGCGAAACCGCTCCGGCTGCGCCGATAGCCCCGGCCGAAACCGCCGCACCGGCCGCCGAGACCGCTCCCGCCGCACCGATAACGCCGGTGGAAGAAGCCGCACCGGAACAGGCTGCACCGGCCGAACCGGCTGAATAGATCGCGCCGGCCGCCCCGGATAACCCGGCTGATGAGCGTGTGGCCGAACCGATTCCGATATGCGCCTGGAAAAATGCACGAATCGCCAAAGGCGCCCCTTTACGGGCGCCTTTTTCTGTGTGATAATGCCGGGGCTGGGGGTTTTATCGTCCAGATCTCGTGGTGCCGCATGTCCTGTACAACTCTATAACAGTTATTACCAGGCCTCGCCCAGGGAGGATTGTCATGGCCAAGGAGACGCCGTTTGTCCCGGTAAAGATACGCTGCCCGTTCTGCGCCATCGAGTCGACCCAATACTATATAAAGATGCGAATGTACAAGGAGGCGGTGGTGGAAGAGGATTCCCACGTCGCCGTGTACGAATGGGAAAATCCGGAGTTCGGAGAAATCCGGCCGAACTTCTACCATATCTGGCACTGCCCGACCTGCCACTACTGCGATGAGCGCGAAGTGTTCCGGGGCGAGGACAATTCCGGCGGCAAGTCGGAGCTGATCAAGGAAAAGCTCCTTATCCATTCCCGGATGCCGAACAGCCTTATCGCCAATATGGGGTCGAACATCCATTTCGAAAACGAACGGCGGCAGGTGGATTCGGCCATTCTCGCCCACCTTCTCGCCATCTACGCTCAGGAGCTCTTATCCGTCAACATGCGGCAATACCCGAAACTGGCCCGGTTCTACCTCCGCCTGGCCTGGCTCTACCGTGAGAAGGAAACGCTGGCCTTGCCGGACGAGGCGGTCCCGGCCGGGTTCGAGACCTTTAAGGACTACCTGAATTCCTTCGGCGAATCCTGGCCCGGCATGCCGACGGAAGAGAGCCAGGCCATGGACATCGCGCTGGCGCGGTACCAGGACATCCTGAACCACGCGTCCGGCGCCGACATAAAATATGAAATAAACGTCATGAATCTCCTTATCGCCATGCTTCGCCGTCTCGGCCGGAACGCGGAAGCCCTGAGAATGGTCCGGGGCGTTTTCGGCGCCGCCACCAAGGCGCGGCAAACGGCCCGGGCGGCGATACAGAAAAACATCAATGCCGCTAAGAACCAGGGCGTCCTGAACTTCGCCGCCGGCGTCATCGACAAGGCAACGGAACTGGCCGAGGAGCTGTCGGATATCGTTTTCAAGGAAGAACTGCCCGCCGCCAAAGAGGCGGTAATGAAAATGGGTCCGGTGGATGCCAAGACGGTTGTGGAAAAGCTCCGCGAATTGAAGTTTTCCGACATTACCGCCCGGCGCATGGGGAAGATGTTTGAGAAACAAGCGGCCGGGAAAAAGAAATAATCGGGTAGGTTGGGACGGTTACGCGTTTTCTGGTGCCGTTTCTCGTCAATCGGATTCAACCGAATAGTATCGATCCCGCCCGTGTGGCGGGATTTTTTTGTGCGACGGCTTTATCGACGAGTTATCATAACGATTAGAGCGCTACTCGTTATCAAAGTGAAACGGCTCGAATCAATATGATAGACGCCGTATAATTTTGCAGGCGGCTTATCTATTTATAATTTAGCAATTTATAGAAACATCACAGCGACTCCCAAAAACTGGTACGGCATTTGCTTTCAGAGATAATGCGCGAAACCTTCACCTGAAGTACCGCCAATTACCCGATTCAAACTCTAGCCTACTCCCGCAAACGTCTGCACGATCAGTACGCCAAACCTTACTATGGAGAGCGTTGTCATGAATAAAAGCGATGTCGATTTCCACCTGAACACCCGTAAACAAACGCCTGGCAAAGGCGCCAGCCTCGAATCGTTCAGCCCGGCCGAAGCGGCCAGGGTGCGGAAATACCATCAGGGTTTCCGTGAATATGCGCCAACGCCACTCCGGCAGCTTCCCGCCCTGGCGAAACACTTCGGCCTCGGCCAGGTCTTTGTCAAGGACGAATCGAAGCGGTTTGGTCTGAACGCGTTCAAGGTGCTGGGCGGCGCCTACGCCCTCGGCCGCATCGTCGCCGAACGGCTCGGCCGCGATATCGAGGACATTACCGTGGAGGAACTGCGGCAGCCCGAAACACGAAAAAAGGTCGGCGACATCACCTTCGCCACCGCCACTGACGGCAACCACGGCCGCGGCGTGGCCTGGACGGCCCAGCAGCTCGGCATGAAGGCGGTCGTCTATATGCCGAAGGGATCGGCGCAGATCCGGGCCGACAATATCCGCGCCACCGGCGCCGAATGCACCATCACCGATTTGAATTATGACGACGCCGTCCGCCTCGCCGACGCCACGGCGAAGAAAAACGGCTGGGTCATGGTCCAGGACACGGCCTGGGAAGGCTATGAAGATATCCCGCGTTGGATAATGCAGGGCTACATGACCCTCGGCATCGAAGCGCTCGAGCAGCTCCGCGACGCCGGCGTCGAACGGCCGACCCATCTGTTCCTCCAGGCCGGCGTCGGGTCGTACGCGGGCGCCACCCTCGGTTACTTCGCCGCCGCCCTCGGGGAACAATGCCCGGTGACGACCATAGTCGAGCCGCGCCTTGCCGACTGCATCTACCGGTCCCTCGCCGATTCGGACGGCAAGCCCCACGCCGTCACCGGCCAGATGCCGACCCTCATGGCCGGCCTCGCCTGCGGCGAGCCGAGCACGGTGGCTTGGGGAGTGCTTCGCGATTACGCGACGGCGGGAATTTCCTGCGAGGACTACTTCGCCGCCAACGGCATGCGGATTCTCGGATCGCCCCTCGCCGACGATCCGAAAATCATCTCCGGCGAATCCGGCGCCGTCACCACCGGCATCCTCGAATATATCGCCACCATGGGCGACGACATTAAGGAAAAGCTCGGCCTCGGGCCGGACTCCCGCGTCCTCCTTATTTCCACCGAAGGCGACACCTCGCCCGAGCTGTACCGGGACATCGTCTGGCACGGGAAGTATCCGGATCGGTCGTAACGGCGGACTTTTCCCTGTACGTACCGGCGACGCGGTTCGTGAGGGCGATATTTAAAAAAGGAGCGGTATCATGGCGGAAATCAAACAGATTGACAGTCCGAACGCGCCCGGCGCCGTCGGCGCCTATTCCCAGGCCATCGGGATGGATTCGTTTATCTTCACCTCGGGGAGCCTCCCAATCGACCCCGAGACAAAGGTAATGCCGGAAGACATCCGGGAACAGGCGACACGGGTGTTGTCGAACCTGAAGGCCATTCTCGAATCGGCCGGGAGCGGCATGGACAAGGTGGTCAAGGCCACCATTTTCCTCGCCGACATCAACGACTTCGCCGCCGTCAACGAAGTGTACAGCGGCTTCTTCAAGAAGCCGTATCCGGCCCGGAGCTGCTACGCCGTGGCGGCGCTGCCGCTCGGCGCCAAGGTTGAAATCGAAGTCGTGGCGGTTAAGAAATAGCGATTCAACCGATCATTCATGACGACGAGCCAGTCGCGACCTTTTCGCGCAAGGAGAACCCCATGATCCTGGTAGGCAACGGCCCCACCATCACCCGTGATCCGGAAAACCCGTTTTTCGAAAACGGCGCGGTTCTCATTAAGGACAAACTGATCGCCCGGGTCGGACCGGACGCCGAACTCCGGCGTGAATTCCCCGACGCCCGCTACATCGACGCCAAGGGCGGACTCATCATGCCCGGCTTCATAAACGCCCACATGCATTATTACAGCGCGTTTTCCCGTGGCTTCGGCGGCAAGGGCGGGGCGGTCTCGCAAAATTTCGAAGACGTCCTGGCCAATCTCTGGTGGCGGCTCGACAAGGCCCTCATGCTCGAGGATACCTACTACAGCGCCATGGTCTGCATGATTGACTGCATCAAGAACGGTTGCACCACCGTCATCGACCACCACGCGAGCCCGAAGGCGGTCCTCGGCAGCCTTGGAAAAATCGCCGAAGCGGCCCGCCAGACCGGCATCCGCACCTGCCTCGCCTACGAGGTCTCCGACCGGGACGGCGACGCCATCATGCGGGAAGGGATCAAGGAAAACATCGACGCCATTAAAATGGCAACGGCGGACAAGACCGGCCTCCTCGCCGGCATGTTCGGCCTCCACGCCTCGATGACCCTCTCGAACGAAACCCTCGCCGCCTGCGCCGAAGCCATGGCCGGCATCGACGCCGGTTACCATGTCCACGTCGCCGAAGGGCCCGGGGACGAGGTCGATTCCGAAAAACGCTACGGCAAGTGCATTGTCGAACGCTTCCACGATTTCGGCCTGACCGGCGACAAGTCGATTTTCGTCCACTGCATCCATATTAACGACGCGGAAAAGGACATTCTCAAGAGCACCGGCACCGCCGTCGTCCACAACCCGGAATCGAACATGGGGAACGCGGTCGGCTGCAGCCCGGTTCTCGACATGTACAAGCGGGGCATCCTTCTCGGCCTCGGCACCGACGGGTTCGTCTCCGACATGCTCCAGGCCTTCAAAATGGCGAACGCCCTCCAGAAGCACCACAACCAACACCCGAGCGTCGCCTGGGCGGAAATCCCCGCGATGCTCTTCGACAACAATCCGGTCATCGCCCGGCGCTATTTCCCGACCCCGACCGGGATGCTCAGGAAAAACTGCGCCGCCGACGTCATCATCTCCGACTACCAGCCGCCGACGGAACTGTCCGACAAGAACATTAACGGCCACCTCCTTTTCGGCACCACCGGCCGGAGCGTCGTCACCACCATTGCCGGCGGCCGCGTCCTTATGGAGGACCGGCGGCTGACCGAACTGGACGGCGACGGCATTGTCGCGAAGGCGCGGGAATGTTCCCGGAAGGTGTGGGAACGGTTCTAGGGATTTCCGCCGGGTCGTCCACGAAGCAGCCCGAAAATACGGTACGCAACGCCACCACGCAGTTACCCACGCACGCAAGGAGAACGCATATGTCCCACATCATGAGGCCGCAGTCCTTCGCGTCCCTCCTCACCTGGATTCTCCGGGAATACAAGGAAAACGGCAGTATTTTCGGCATTCACCGGACGCTCTTCCACCGGCCCGACCCGGATGCGCCGTACGCCTGCACCATGTTCGGGAACCAGCTCGGCACCCCTATCGGACCCGCCGCCGGACCGAACACGCAACTTACCCAGAACATCCTGGCGAGCTACCTTACGGGCGCCCGCTTTATCGAACTGAAGACGGTGCAGATTCTTGACGAACTCGAATTCGGCCGTCCGTGTATCGACATGGAGGACGAAGGCTACAACGCGGAGTGGTCGCAGGAATTGAAGCTTGAGAAGTCGATCCTTGAATACATCAAGGCCTGGGTGCTTATTCCCGTTCTCCGCCGCCTCCTTGGCTGGGAAGGCGCGGACAAGGACGGCGTCATTTTCAACCTCAGTGTCGGCTACAACCTGGAAGGCATCCAGACGCCCCGGATGCAGAAATTCATCGACACCATGCTGGACGCCTCCGAAGCCATCAACGGCTACAAGTCGGAACTGGTCCGGAGCTTCCCCGATTTTTCCGACGTCCGCGTGCCGTCGGCCCTGACGAATTCGTGCACCCTGTCGACCATGCACGGCTGTCCGCCGGACGAGATCGGCCGTATCGCCAAATACCTCCTGGAAGAACGCGGGTTCGACCTCACCGTCAAACTCAATCCGACCCTTATGGGCCCGGACTTTGTCAGGACCACCCTCAATAAAACCCTTGGCTACACCGGCATAAACATTCCTGACCCGGTGTTCGAACACGATCTGAAATACCCGCAGGCGCTGGAAATCATCGACATGATGAAAAAGTCCGCCGCCGCGCACAAGCGTTTCTTCGGCGTCAAACTGTCCAACACCCTCGCCATGCAGAACTACCGACGCATCATGCCGGGCGAGGAAATGTACATGTCCGGCCGGTCCCTCTATCCGATCACGGTGAACCTGTGGAACCGCCTGAACCGCGACCTGAAGGGCGACCTGAACGTCTCCTACTCGGCCGGCGCCGACGCCTGGAACATCGACCGCCTGTTCGCCTGCGGCGCCCTTACCGTCACCATCGCTTCGGACATCCTGAAGCCGGGCGGCTACGGCCGGTTCGGCCAGTGCCTGGAAACGCTCGGGAACGCCATGGCCGCCGCCGGCGCGTCCAGCCTTGAAGACTTCGCCGCCAACCGGTCCGACGCTCTTGAAGAAGCCGCCGCCGAGGCGCTGGCGAATCCCCGGTACAAGAAACAGTATTTCCCGGGCAGCCCGAAGGTGCCGACGCCGCTCGGCCTGTTCGACTGTATCGAAGCGCCGTGCATGTACCAGTGCGCCGTCTGCCAGGACGTGCCGTCCTACGCCCTTCAGACCGCCCGGGGCGATTTCGACGGCGCCCTCAGGACCGTTCTTCTGAAGAACCCGCTCCCCGGCGTCACCGGCCACATCTGCACCCACCTGTGCGAGACGCGCTGCACCAGGGCGAACTATGACGAGGCGGTCGGCATACGGGACATCAAACGGTTTGTCGCCTCGGCCGGAAAGGTGACGCCGCCCGCATTCAAGCCGAACGGGAAAAAGGTCGCCATCATCGGCGCCGGTCCGTCCGGGCTGGCGGCGGCGGCAAAGCCGGCCCTCGCCGGCGTTGAACCGACCGTGTTCGAGGCGCGCGACCGGGCCGGCGGCATCATGGCGATTGCCCCGACATTCCGCCTGCCCCGGGAAGTGATGGACGCGGATGTCGAGCGGATTCGTCAGCTCGGCGTGAAATTCCGCCTCGGGGAAAAAGTGACGAAGGCGCCGGAAGCGTTCCTCCAGGACGGATACGACGCGGTGTACATCGCTTGCGGATTCCCGAAAGACATGCCGCCGGAACTGGAAGGCGACGCCGGCGAAGGCGTCTGGACCGCCCTTGATCTCCTCGAAAAGGTGGCGGCGGGCGGGAAGCCCGATCTTGGAAAGAAAGTTCTTGTCATCGGCGGCGGCAACACCGCCATGGATGCGGCCCGTACCGCCCAGCGCCTGACCGGCAGTCCGGTCACCGTTGTTTACCGGCGGACGCTCGAGGAAATGCCGGCCATCGAGGAAGAGCGAAAGTTGTTGTTTGAAGAAGGAAATGTCCTGGTCGAACTGGCGGCGCCGAAGCGGGTCGTCCTCGAGAACGGCAAGGTGTCCGGCCTCGAGGTCGAAAAAACCCGTCTCGGAGAACCCGACGCCAGCGGCCGCCGCCGGCCCGAACCGACCGGGGAAACATACATTATTGAAGCGGACAGCGTCATCGCCGCAATCGGCCAGATTTCCGACATGGCGGTTTTTGACGGCTGCCGTCTCGAACTTGGCCGGGGCGGCCGGGTCAAGGCGGAAGCGAACGGCCGGACCAGCCGCTCGGGCGTCTACGCCGGCGGCGACGCCGTCACCGGACCGGCCATCGTCATCCAGGCCTGCGCCGACGGCCAACGCGCCGCCGACGCCATCTGCCGGGAATTGGCGGTCGCCATTCCGGAATTGCCGCCCCCGCCGCAGCCGGTCGCGGAAGAACTGGTCGCCGCCCGCATCGCCCGGGCCCGGAAGGCCGCTCCCCGGCGGGAACACCACCTCCCTGTCGGCGACCGGAAAGACTTCCGCCTGGTCGAGCAGACCCTGTCGGCGGACGACGCCGTCGCCGAGGCGAAACGGTGCCTCCAGTGCGCGTCTATGTGCGGAAAATGCGTCGAGGTCTGTCCGAACCGGGCCAACTACCAGTATTCGGTGCCGCCGTTCTCCGTCCAGATTCCGCGCCTGGCGGTGCGGGACGGCCGGCTCGAATCGGTCGCCATGGAACCGGTCGTCATCGGGCAGAGGACGCAGATTGTCCACATCGACGACTTCTGTAACGAATGCGGCAATTGCTCGGCGTTTTGCGTTCATGAAGGGCGGCCGTACATGGACAAGCCGCGCCTGTTCCTGAATGACGACGATTTCCGGGCCGAAGCCGACAACGCCTTCCGCGTCGGCGAGAAAACCATCCTCCGCCGCGTCGGCGGCAAGGAGGAGTCGGCGACGCTCCGGAGCTTCGGCTGGCAGTACGAGAATGAGTACATCCGCGTCCTGTTCGACCGTGGCTTTGTCGTCAGGCAGATGGAGTTGAAGCAGGCGTTTCCGGGCGAACTGTCGCTCCGGAGCGCGGTGGAGATGGCCACGCTGTACCGTGGGCTTCGGAACAGCATGTCCTGGTTGTTGAAGTAGGGAAAGATTCCAGCACGAGAAATGAGGTGAGGAACGGCGCGCCGCGCCGGAGAAATACGGTTCGCGTTTTCCGGTGGCAGTACGGCATACCGCCGAACCGGACGCACGCAGCACCAAGATTGTCGGATACCCGGCCAAATATGAGAGGGGCCCACCTTGGCAAACACCGCAGTCGACGACACCGCCGTCGTCCAGAACCGTTCCGAACTGGTTTACTCGCTTTATGGGCGTCCGCCGTTCTGGGAGGCGTTCCCGCTCGGCCTCCAGCACGTCCTCGCCATGTTCACGTCCAACCTGGCGCCTTGTTTCATCCTCGCCGGCGTGGTTGGCCTCGGCTCCGGCGACCGCATCATCATGGTTCAGTGCGCCATGATCGTGTCCGGCATCACGACGTTCTTCCAACTCTACCCGATACGGATTTTCGGCAGGAACGAGAACCTGCCGCGCCTCGGGGCGGAGCTTCCCATCGTTATGGGGACGTCCTTCGCCTTCGTCCCGACCGCCATCACCGTCGGCACCGCCTACGGCGTGCCCGGCGTGCTCGGCGGGGCGTTTCTCGGGTCGATTGTTGAATTCATCATGGGATTCTTCATCAAGCCGCTGAAGCGGTTTTTCCCGCCGCTCGTTATCGGCGCTGTCCTAATCGCCATCGGCATCAACCTGCTCCGGGCCGGCACGAACTACTTCCTGGGCGGCGTCGGCCGGCCCGATTTCGGGTCTGTCCAGAACATTACCCTTGGCTTCATTACCTTTATCACCATCCTTATCTGTCAGCGGTTCGGCAAGGGGCTCGTCAACCTGTCGTCGCTGCTTATCGGCATCATCGTCGGCTACATTTTCGCCCTGTTTATGGGCAAGCTTGACTGGACCGCATTCCATAACGCCGGCTGGGTCGCGATACCCCGGCCGTTCCACTTCGGGATGGAATTCCACCTGGACGCGGTCCTGACCTTCGCCGCCCTCTATATCGTCTCCGGCCTCGAAACGATTGGGAACACCTCCGGCATCACCGTCGCCGCCTTCAACCGGGAAGCGACCACGAAGGAGACGTCCGGCGCCATCATGGCCGATTCGTTCGGGTCGATGCTTGCGGCGGTCTGCAATACCCTGCCGAACACCGCCTTCGGGCAGAACGCCGGCATTGTCGCCATGACCCGCGTCGTCAACAAGTTCTGCATCGCCACCGGCGCCGCCACCCTCATCCTCTGCGGCTTTGTCCCGAAAGTCGGCGCCATATTCTCGATGATGCCGGACAGCGTTCTCGGCGGCGCCGTCATCAGCGTCTTCGCCATGATTACGATTAACGGCATCAAGCTCATCGCCAAGTCCGGCTTCAGCCACCGGAACACCATCGTCCTCTGCGCCACCCTGGCGATGGGTATGGGCCTCGGCACCGCCAGCCCGGGTTCGTACGAGGCCATGCCCGTCATCTTCCAGTACCTCTTCAAGGATTCGGTGGCGACGGTCTGCATCATCGGCATATTCTTGAACATTATTTTCCCGGCCGATCCGGAACAGCACAAGCAGTCCACCGTTATAGAGATCGATTAAACGGTACGCCGGTACCGGGTTTGTCAGGAGGAAGGCGACGCCGGGTGCGATAGTTTATGGTGGCTTTCACCTTATCGCGCCCTGTCCGCCGTTCCGTCCCGTCACGGGAACGCGACCGTCCGGCTTGGCAAAACGTTACGAAGCAATACGGGCAGCAAAGGAGCCATCATGTCCAGCCAATTCAAATACGTCGGCAAGCCCCTGCCGCGCCTCGACGCCTACGACAAGGTCGCCGGCACCGCCGTCTACGCGGCCGACCTCGACGTGCCGGACGCCTGGGAGGCGGGCGTTCTCCGGTCGCCCGTCGCGGCCGGACGGCTCCGGAAAATCGACCGCGACCCGTCCTTCGACTGGTCGCAAGTCTGCGTCGTCACCGCCGCCGACATTCCGGGCGTCAATGCCGTCCACATGATCCGGGACGACTACATCGCCATTGTCGAAGAGAAAATCGACTTCGTCAGCCAGGCCCTCGCCCTCGTCGCCGCGCCGGACAAGAAAACCCTCGCCGCCGCCCTCGCCGCGCTGAAACCGGATATCGAACCGGTGGAACCGGCCCTCACCATCGAGGACTCCCTCGCCGTCAAGAACAAGGTCTGGGGCGAGGACAACGTCATGGACGACTTCGCGGTCAACCGGGGCGATGTCGAACAGGGCTTCCGCGAAGCCGACGTCATTATCGAAAACACCTACCGGACCGGCCTTCAGGAACATATCTATCTGGAAAACTGCGGCATGATCGCCTGGCCGACGGCGGACGGCGTCCGCGTCGCCGGTTCGCTCCAATGTCCGCACTATGTCCATAACGCCCTGGCGATGGCCCTTGCCCTCGACACTAAAAACATCCAGGTACAGCAGACCACCACCGGCGGCGCCTTCGGCGGCAAGGAGGATTATCCGTCCGTCATGGCGGTATGGACGGCGCTCCTGGCGCGAAAATGCGGCAAGCCGGTCAAACTGTTGTACGACCGGGGCGAGGACATGCTGGTCACGCCGAAGCGGCATCCGTCGAAAATCCACCATAAAATCGGCATGAAACGGGACGGCACCATCACCGCCGCCGAGGTCGACCTCTACATCGACGGCGGCGCCTGCACATCCATGAGCAAAGTCGTTCTGGCCCGCGCCGTCCTCCACTGCACCGGCGCCTACAAGGTGCCGAACGCCAAGCTGCGGGCGCGGGCGATGGCGACGAACACGCCGCCGAACGGCGCCTTCCGGGGCTTTGGCGCGCCGCAGGCCATCTACGCCATCGAACGGCAGATGGATTTCGCCGCGATGAAACTGGGCATGGACCCGTACACCATCCGTCTGAAAAACGTTCTTCACCGGGGCGATTCCTTCCCGTTCGGGCAGGTGCTGGAAGACGGGGCGTCGGCGGAAATCGTTCTTCGGGACGTGGTCGAACGGTCGAATTTTGTCGAGAAGTGGCGGCAGTGCATGGAACAGCCGGCCGGCCGTATCCGGAAAGGCATCGGCCTCTCCCTCTGCATGCACGGCGGCGGCTTTACCGGTTCCGGCGAGGACACGATGGGCACCACCGTCGATGTTGAACTGTGCCCGGACGGTCGCGTCGAAGTGCTGTCCGGTTCGACCGAAATGGGCCAGGGCACCGACACCATGCTCCCGATGTATGTGGCGGAAGTGCTCGGGCTGCCGCTCGAGCGGGTCAGCCATCCGCTCCCCGACACCACCCGGGCCCCGAACAGCGGTCCGACGGCGGCGTCCCGGACGGCGATGTTTGTCGGCCGGGCCTGTGTCGACGCCGGCGAGAACCTTATTAAAATGATGAAGGAATTTATCGCGGAAAAGCGCGGCGTCATTCCGGACGGTTATGCGGACGGCGTGTTCTCGAAGGACGGAAAGCCGGTTTCGACCATGGACGAAGCCGCCGCCCTGTGGTTCGCCGAACCCGGGCGCGGACGCCTCGTCGCGCGCGGAATGGTCCATCCTGACGACCGCTATAAGTGGGACGAGGTGAAATTCCACGGCACGGCGTACAAGGGCTATTCGTGGCTGGCGCAGGTGCTGGAGATCGAGGTCGATCTGGACACCTACGAAATCCACCCGATCAAGTCCACCGTCTCCACCGAGGTCGGGCGCGCCATCAACCCGATCCAGGTCGAGGGCCAGATGGCGGGCGGCGTGCTCCAGTCCTACGGCATGGGTTACCTCGAAGAAATGACGGTGACGCCGGAAGGGAAATTCTCCGCCCACCAGTTGAACGCCTATCTTATCCCGACCACCCTGGACACGCCGGAGTTCAGCGTCCGGATCTTCGAAGATCCGTCGCCGTTCGGCGCCTTCGGCGCCAAGGGTCTTGGCGAACTGGCCTGCGACGGCGGCGCGCCGGCTGTGGCGTCGGCGGTGGACAACGCCGCCGGAGTGCATGCGGTGGAAGCGCCTCTGACCGGGGAAAAGCTGTTTAATCTTCTTGAAGCGAAAGCCGCCGGAACCAACGCGGAGGGCAAGGCATGAAAATCGAACTTACCGTCAATGGCGAAAAGCGCACGGTCCAGGCCGAACCGTTGTCCCGCCTTCTCGACATTCTCCGGGACGGCCTGTCCCTTCACGGCTGCAAGGAAGGCTGCGGCGAAGGCGAGTGCGGCGCCTGTTCCGTCATCATGAACGGCCAGTTGGTCAATGCCTGCATGGTCCCGGCGATGCAGGCGGCCGGGGCCGACATCCTCACCGTCGAGGGCCTCGGTACAAAAGAATCCCCGGACGCTCTCCAAATGGCCTTTATAGACGAAGGCGCGGTGCACTGCGGTTTCTGCACGCCCGGGATGATCCTGGCGGCCCGCGACCTTCTCGAGAAAAACCCGGCGCCGGACCGCGACGACATCCGCCTCGCCCTGTCCGGGAACCTCTGTCGCTGCACCGGCTATGAACGCATCTACGCCGCCGTCGGCAAGGCGGTCCGGGATGGCTACAACGCCAGGCGGTCGATTGCCAAAGCGGACGCCCAACCGGTGTACGAAGGGGACGAGCGGGACAAGTACTTCAGCCCGAAAACCCTCGACGAAGCGCTGGCCATTCTCGGGAAGTATCCGGATATCCTCATCCTTTCCGGCAACACCGATATCGGCACCGAACTAAAGAGCGGGAAACGCGTTCCCGAGTGCGCCCTCGACATTTTCTCCATCCCGGAACTCAAACAGATCCGCCGGGACGGCGACGTCATCCGCATCGGCGCGAGCGTCACCAACACCCAGATTATGGAGTCGGGCCTTATCCGGGAAAAACTCCCGGCCCTCCACCAGGCGTCGTCCATGTGCGCGGCGCCGGCCATTCGGAACCGCGCCACGGTGGGCGGCAACTTTTGCACCGCCTCCGGCGCGGCCGATCTGCCGGGCGCCTTGTTCGCCCTCGGCGCCGAGGCGGTGGTGCAGTCGGCATCCGGCCGCCGGACCATGACCGCGCCCGAGTTTATCAAAGCCTACCGGAAGCCGAACCTGGAACCGGGCGAACTGTTGGTCGAACTGGTGGTGCCGATACCGCCCGAGACGGCGAGGCAGCAATTCTATAAACGCGGGTCGCGGGCGGCGTTAACGCTGTCCCGGGTTTCCCTCGCACTGTATGTCGAAGTGGAAAACGGCGTCATCACGACGTGCCGCGCCGCCGCCGGCAGCATGTCGCCGACGCCTATCCGTTTGCCGAAGCTGGAAGCAACCCTTACCGGCCGCCGCCTCGACGCGGCGCTGGTGGACGAGGCGGTCGCCACGGTGCGGGCGGAACTGTCGCCCCGGAAGTCGGCGCAGTACCGAAAGGCGCTGTCCGGCAACCTGGTCAGGCGTTTTCTGGAAGGCGTACTGGAAGAGACGGGCGCGGCAGTTTCGTAGCCGCGCGCCGTGCAGCTAGTGTGTTCTGACTTTAAAAATATACCGGGTACCGCATCAAGGATTCTTTTTCAAGGAGGGCAGCCACTGAACGAACCGCGCCAGACATTGTAACGACTCGTATAAATCCGAAATTGGTCGGATGTTTCTACCAACTACCGTAAATAGTTGTCTATGAGTCTCACCCGGAGCGCCCGCGCTCTTGCTGGGACTATTGGACAAACGGCGGTACGTGGTGCAACGATTCGCCGTCAGTCAATTCCTCCCTGTGCGCCCCGGGCCCTGTCCGTCATCGCGTACAACGCAAATCCGAATGGAGGAAAACAGCGATGGATAACAGCTTCGTGCTCAAAGGGGACATCTGTTACAGCGAAACGCCGACCAGGCTCGCCTGCCAACCGAACAGCTACCTCATCTGCGAAAACGGCGTCGCCCGGGGGGTCTTCCCGGAACTTCCGGAAGAATACCGCGGGCTTCCCCTGCGGGATTGTTCCGGCAAGCTTATCGTTCCCGGTCTCGTCGACCTGCATATGCACGCCCCGCAGTATGCCTTCCGCGGCCTCGGAATGGACCTGGAACTTCTCGACTGGCTGAACACCCAAACCTTCCCGGAAGAATCCCGCTACGCCGACACCGCCTATGCCGAACGCGCCTACCAGGCCCTCCTCGCCGATCTTGTCGCCGGTCCGAACACCCGCGCCTGCATCTTCTCGACCCTGCATCTTCCCGCCACCAAAATTCTTATGGACCGCCTCGAGGCGTCCGGCCTTGTCACCATGGTCGGCAAGGTGAATATGGACCGGAACTCGCCGGAAAACCTCTGTGAAAAAAGCGCGGCGGACAGCCTCGCTGACACCCGGCGCTGGCTCGAGGACAGCCGGTCCTACTCGCGGACCACGCCCATCCTGACGCCCCGGTTCATCCCGTCCTGCACGGACGACCTGATGCGCGGCCTCGCCGACCTCCAGAAGGAGACCGGTCTGCCGGTGCAGTCCCACCTGTCGGAAAATCCCGGCGAAATAACCTGGGTCCAGGAACTTTGCCCCGACAGTTCGTGCTACGGCGACGCCTACGCCCGCTTCGATCTGTTCGGCGGCGACGTGCCGACCATCATGGCCCATTGCACCTGGTCGGGTCCGGAGGAGACGGAACTCATGCGGGACCGGGGCGTCTACGTCGCCCACTGCCCGCAGTCGAACACCAACTTGTCGTCCGGCATCGCGCCGGTCCGGACGTTCCTGAACGAAGGCGTCCGCGTCGGCCTCGGCAGCGACGTCGCCGGCGGCTGCCACGCGTCGATTTTCCGCGCCATGGCGGACGCCGTCCAGATGTCAAAAATGCGCTGGCGCCTCGTCGACGACGCGGACAAGGCCCTCACGGTAGAGGAGACGTTCTTCCTCGGCACCCGTGGCGGCGGCGCGTTTTTCGGCCAAGTCGGTTCGTTCGAGGACGGCTTCGAATTCGACGCCGTCGTCATCGACGACGCGCCGCTCCTGCCGCCGTACTCGGTCGAAATGCCGGACCGTCTGGCCCGGGTCGTCTACCTGAGTGACGACCGCCACGTCGCCGCCAAGTTCGTTCGGGGGAAACAGGTCAAGTAAAAGCCGTTTCTCACAACGGTTTTTCCGGCCTTTTCAGCATTCATTCCGCCTAGTCCGTCACGCCTGCGGCACGAGCCGTACGGCACCACCACACTGGAGGATTCGCCATGTTGGACAATTATTTCGGCGTCAGTAAAACCGGCAGTTCCGTCAGGACCGAAGTCCTTGCGGGCATCACCACCTTCTTCGCCACCGCCTACATCATCCTCGTCAACCCGCTCGTCCTGAGCCAGGGCGACGCGTCCATCTTTAACGGCGTCTTTTTCGCCACTTGCATCGGCGCCGCCATCGGAACGTTCCTGATGGCGTTCTATACCCGGATTCCCTTCGCCCAGGCGCCCGGCATGGGCCTGAACGCCTTCTTCGCCTACACCGCCATGCCCGCCATTGCCGCCTTCCTTGTCGCCCGGAATCCGTCGACGGTGGAACTGTACCAGATGGCCCTGCCGCTCGTCTTTTATTCCGGCGTGATTTTCATCATCATCTCGGCGGTCGGGCTCCGCGAAAAAATCATTAACGGCATTCCGGACAACATCAAGCGCGCCCTCACCGGCGGCGTCGGCCTGTTCATCGCCTATCTCGGCCTCCAGAATTCCGGCATCATCGTCGCCAGCCCGGCGACGCAGGTGACCCTAATCAATTTCGCCGACTACGCGAACCATAGCCACGCCATTCACGGCGCGCTCCTCACCCTGTTCGGATTGTTCGTCATCGCCGCCCTGGCGTCCCGACGGATAAACGGATCCGTGCTCCTTGGCATTCTGGTCACGACCGTTGTGGCGTTCCTCACCGGATTCGCGAAGATTCCGGAAAACTTTTCCTTCGACATCAGTGGGCAAGCCGCCGACTTTATGAACGTTTCCTTCTTCAAGCTCGACTTCCTCGGGCCCTTCCAGCACGAGCACCTCGGCGCCGCCATCGGCACCATGCTCGCCCTCATTCTCGCCTTCGCCATGGTCAACATGTTCGACTCCATGGCCACCATCTACGGCGTTTGCCAGTCCGCCGGCATGGTGGATGAAAAAGGCGAAATCAGCGGTCTTCGGAAAGGCCTGATGGCCGGCGCCACCGGAACGGCGGTCGGCGCCCTCCTCGGCACCTCCACCGTCACCACGGTGGTGGAGTCGGCGACCGGCATCGGCGAAGGCGGCCGGACCGGCCTGACCTCGGTCGTCACCGGCATCCTTTTCCTCGTCGCCCTGGTGCTGGCGCCGATTGTCGTTCTCATCCCCGGCGTCGCCACCGCGCCGGCGCTCATTTACGTCGGCTGTTTGATGATGGACAGCATCAAGGCGGTGGACTTCTCCGAACCGTCCGACGCGGTCCCGGCCTTCCTCACCATCATCATGATGCCCCTCACCTACTCCATCGCCAACGGCATCGCCTTCGGCCTTATTTCCTTCTGCATCATCAAGCTCCTCACCGGCCGGGCCAGGGAAATCAAGGCGCCGACGGCGGTGGTGGCGGCGCTCTTCGTGTTGCAGTTCATCATCCGCTGACGAGTCGCATTCCCGTGCCGTCGGAACCTCGTCACAACAGTTCGGGACCGGCAGGCGACTGCCGGTCCCGTTTTCAATGCTGGCATGACTTCTTTTGAAGCGGAATCATTGGCCCGAGGCGGACGAATGCCAGTATTCGACAATGGCTTCAAGGACGGAACCGCCAAGGGCGCGGGCCTTTTCCGATACGGTGAAACAATACCGCCGCTCGCCCCGCGGGTCGACGTCGCCCAGTTTCAGTCCGCGCCTGACCACCGTGCCGTCCCTGATGCAACCGCGGACCACGCCGTCCAGCGCCGATACCACTTTCTGCCCGTCCACCCGGAGGACGACGTCGCCGGCCCGGACGGGATCGCCAATCGACCGGACCGTCGCGACGACGCCGTCCGCCGGCGCCCGGAGGACGCGTTCACTCGTGTAGCCGGCGATGTTCCCCGGGATGCCAGTGTTGGCTTCGGCCGGGCCGTCCGTGATCAGGCGGCCGAGGTCGTGGCCGCGATTCGTTTCGATAACGACGTCAACGTCGTCGCCGGCGCTGAAGCCGGGACCAAGGCCGACGACCAGCCCGGCTTCGCCCCGGCGGGTGCCAAGGTTTTTCTTGGCAAGGATGGCGTCGACGGAGACGGCGAAGCCGCCGGCGAATTCCGCCAGCGTCCGCCACTCCGGATCGACCCGGAGCGGGATGGCGTTCCGTTCCCACACTTCGGGGAAGGCGGCGGCGTCCCGGACGCGAACGGCGGTCACGCCTTCCACCGTCATGGCGCCGTCGTATACCGCTTCGGAAAAACTCACCGCCCGCCGCACCGCCAACGGCGCCGGAACCTCCAGCATGACCAGGCGGCGGAAACCGGCCCGGTGCAGGCGGACGGCAACCCCCGACGCCATTTCGCCGGCGCCCTTGATGACGACAGGCATTTCTCCTAGTATCGGTGGTGCGGTGGTGGTCATGACGATTTCTCCACATGGTCGGTGCGGTCTGGACGAGTCGCCGGCATGACTCGACTGCTTCCGTTTTACAGGCGTTTATGGCCGGTACAAACAACCGATCAACCCAAGGCCACTCGCATGAACTATGATTCTTCGCTTCTCAGCGCCATTGCCATTCCCGGAATCGTCGCCCTGGTCGGCGCCGGCGGCAAGATCAGCCTCCTGTTCGCCCTTGCCGATCGGGCGGCGGCGGACAACGTGCCGACCATGGCGACGACCACCACGCGAATGCGTGTTCCGGAGGAACGGGCCGGCCTCGCCGTCATCCTGAGCGATGCGCCGGACGTTCCGAAGACGGTCGCCGGGACGGTGGCGTACCTGGCTCGCCCGCCCGGCCCCGGGGATCAGGCGGACAAGGTCCGTGGCGTTTCTCCGGAGACGGTCGACGCCTGGAAGGCGGCGCGGCCGGATGCGTTTATTCTTGTCGAGGCGGACGGGGCGGCGGGACGGCTCCTCAAGGCCCCCGCCGCCCACGAACCAGTCGTCCCGGTCGGAACGGACACGGTCGTCGCCGTCATCGGTCTCGGCTGTTTCAACCGGCCGTTCCGGGACGACGTCGTGTTTCGGCCCGAGGCGGTGACGCGTTTGACCGGGCTTCGCTACGGCGACACAATGACGCCCGAAGCGGTTTTGCCGCTTATTGGCCGGGCGGACGGACTGTTCAAGAACTCGCCCTCCGGCGCCCGGCGGATCCTTTTCCTGAACCAGGCCGATTTGCCCGGGGCGGCCGCCGTCGGTCTGAAATTGACGTCGCTCGTCCGGGACCGCCTGCCGGGAGCGGTGGACGCCGTCGCCGTCGGCGCGGTCGCCAGCCAAGGAGTCGCATGCCGGTTGACCTGGATGTGATAGTCCCTGTCGTCCTCGCCGCCGGCGACGGCACCCGCCTCGGCGGCGGCAAACTGCTCCTGCCGTTTCGCGGCCGGCCGCTGATCTGCCACGCCGTCCGCGCGGCGCTGGCGGGGAGCGACGGACCGGTTGTCGTGGTCGTCGGCGCCGACGCGCCGGCGGTGGCGGCGGCTGTTCGGGATGACGTTGCCGATCGTCCCGATGCGGCGGCGCGGCTGACCGTTGTTGAAAATCCCCGGTGGAAAGACGGGCAGAGCACGTCGCTCCGGCGGGGCGTTCAGGCCGCCCGGGAAATTTCCGCCGGAACGCTCGCCGGGGTCATGGCAATCCTTGGCGATCAGCCGACCATCCTTGCGGAGACGGTTCGCGCCCTGGCGGACCGGCATGTCCGGCAATGGCGTGACGACCCGTTTCACGGCGCCACCCGGCCGACGTACCGGGGGCGGCCGGGAAATCCGGTGGTATTGTCGTCCCGGCTTTTCCAGGAAGTCGCCGCCCTCCAAGGTGACGTCGGGGCCCGGGCCATCCTGGCCCGGCTCGGGGAACGGCTGCTTCTCTATCCGGTGGAGGACGAAGGAGTGGTGAGGGATGTCGACACGCTGGACGAGTACGAGTCCCTGACCCGGGAAACGGAATGACGGCGGAACCGGCCCGCCCCGGGTTGTTCCGTGCTACCGGGCGTCCGAACGGGCCGCTTCTTCGTAGACGGTTTTACCGGCATCGGAATGTTTAAGATAAATGCCGCCGATACTGACGTCGTTGTCACGAAGGGCGTCCTCGGCGTCGTCCCGGTGGTTCTCGTCAATACGGATGCAGATGCCGCAGCCTTCGCCGAGGGACGCCGGACGCGTCATTATCCTCACGTCGATGCCGGCCATGAGGAGGGCTTTTTCCCCGGCCAGGGCGTTGTGGGTAGTTGGGAAAACAAACACAATCTCTCGGTCGGCCATGCGGTGACATCCTTGAACAGCGAGGCTTTTTCGTCGTACAGACCCGCGACTCCGTGTCGGCGGCGTTCAGACGCCCCGCCCCACCATAGTGACGAATTTCGGGCGGAAGACGCCTATCACCTCACCATGCCGCCGTCACCTCATGTCAAATGGACAGTCCTGGCGGCGCCGGACAGCGTTTCGACAATGGCGAACATGTTGGTGACGGTGCCGACCCGCAACGCATCGGTTTTGCCGAAATGGTTGAGGCAGGCGCCGCAGGACATGATGACGGTGCCTTTTTCCGTCAGGGTCCGAAGATCCTTCAGGGCCGCCGAGCCGTCGCAGGCGAGGTGGACACCGCCATTATAGAATAACACAACGGCGGGGGGCGTGTCGAGTTCCGTCAGGGAAAAAATAAAACTTTTCAGGAGCGTGCGGCCGAGATCGTCGTCGCCGGTGCCCATGCGGTCGGTGCCGATGGCGACGACGACGGCGTCGTCCGGCGCTGCGGCGCAGCCGTCGGCCGCCGCTTTCGCCGTCAGGACGACGCGGATGGCGCCGTCGGCGGCTGCCTCGGCCCGGAAGTCGCAGTTCCGGCCGGCAGCCAGTTTCCGGAGGTTTTCACGGGCCGCTTCGTTATCGACCACCACCTCGAGTTCATCGCCGGCGGCAAGATCGGCCAGGCGCTTTTTCGCTTCGATAACCGGGAGCGGGCACGGTTTGCCGCGCATGTCCAACTGAATCATGGTTGATTCCCTTCGGGTGAGCTGTGCCGACGACAGGGCGGCAGCGAGGCTTTATAAAACTTCCACCGCCACCCGGCGGCGGGCGTCGACCACGCCGACAACCGCCGCCGCCGGATCGGTCTGCTGGACGGCCCGTACCATTGCCTCGGCCTCTTCGGCCGGAACGGCGAGGAGGAGTCCGCCGGACGTCTGCGGATCGAACACCACCTCCTGCGCCGCCGGAGGCAGGGAAGCGACGGAGACGCTGTCGCCGCAATGTGTGCGGTTTCGCTGGCCGGCGGCGGTGAAGTAAAACTCTTCGGCGAAGTGTTCGGCCATGGGAAAACGGGGCAGGGCGTCGTAGTCCAGTGTCAGGGTAACGTCGTCCCCGGCCATCTCGAGGGCGTGGCCCATGAGGCCGAAGCCGGTGACGTCGGTGGAGGCGTGGACGGTGAAGCGGGCGGCGGCGGCGGCGGCGTCCCGGTTCAGCCGTTCCATCGAGGCGACGGCCGCCTCGACAGCGTCCGCCGTGGCGGCGTCGGCGGCGGCGGCGGCCAGGGTCAGACCGACGCCGAGGGCTTTGGTGAGGACGAGGCAGTCGCCCGGCCGGGCGCCACGGTTTCGCCACACCCCATCCCGCCGCCCCCCGCCCGTGACGGCGCGGCCGGACATCAGGCCGGAGTCGTTGATGGAATGGCCGCCGGCGAGGGTGGCGTCGGCTTCGGCAATTTTCTCGGCGCCGCCGGCGAGGATTTCCCGGAGAATGGCCCTGTCCCAGCGTTCGGGGAAACAGACGAGGTTGAGGGCGATGACGACGCGGCCGCCCATGGCGTAGACGTCGGACATGGCGTTGGCGGCGGCGATGCGGCCGAAGCGGCGCGGGTCCGCCACCATCGGCGGGAAGAAGTCGACTGTGGACACGATGGCGTCGTCCGGGGACACTTGGTAGACGGCGGCGTCTTCGGCGCCGCCGAATCCGGCGAGGACGTTCGGGTCGCTCCGGCCGGATACGGGCAGGCCGGCGAGAAGTCCGGCCAGATCGCCCGGGCCGATTTTGGTGCCGCAGCCGCCGGTCGGGCAGTCCTTCAGGGGAATAATCGGTTTCACCAGGGCTCCGTTATCGTCGTCGCAGGTCCGGCCCGTTCTCGCGGCCGGACGCCGAAATTGACAGGATATTCGTTACCGCAACCAGACGCCAGCCGAGGAAGCTCGTCATGATCTATCTGGACAACGCCTCAACAACGTTTCCGAAACCGCCGGTCATCGCCAGGACCATTGTCCACGCCATCGAACATTTCGGCAATGCCATGCGCGGTTCGCACTCGTGTTCCCTCGACGCCCTCCGGTCGGTGGAAGCGGCCCGGGACGACGTCGCCGCCCTCTTCAACTGCCGGCCGGAACGGGTGGCATTCACGAAAAACGCCACCGAAGCCGTCAACATCGCCGTCGCCTCGCTTGACGGCCATATCATCACCACCGAGGCCGAACACAACGCCGTCCTCCGCCCGCTCTACCGGCACGGCACTATCGACATCGCCCGGGTCGACGAACGCGGCCGCTACGGCCTGGACGACATCGCCGCGCTGCGCCGGCCGGACACGGCGGCGGTGGTCGTCGCCCACGGTTCCAACCTGACCGGCAATCTTGCCCCCGTCGCCGACATCGGCCGCTGGTGCCGGGAAAACGGCATCCTCTTCGTCCTCGACGCCGCCCAGACGGCCGGCCTTCTCGACATCGACATGGAGGCGCTGGCGGTCGACGCCCTGTGCTTTTCCGGCCACAAGTCGCTCTATGCTCTTCAGGGCACCGGCGGCATCTGCGTCGGCGAATCGTTCCCGGCCCGGCCGTTCATCGTCGGCGGCAGCGGCGTCGACACATTCAGGAAAACCCAGCCGGACGAGCTGCCGACCCGCCTCGAGGCCGGCACGCTGAACAGCCACGGCATCGCCACCATGGCGGCCGGCATCGCCTATGTCCGGGAACATACCCCGGCGGCGCTCCTCGGGAAGGCGGCGTCGCTGGCCCGGTCGTTTTACGACGCCGTGGCCGGGGCCGACGCCGTCGTAACCTACGGAGACTACGACGCCGGGATCCGGTTGCCCATCGTCACCCTGAATGTCGGCGACATGGATTCGGCCGACGTGGCGACGATCCTGTCGGACGAATACGGCATCGCCATCCGGTCCGGGAGCCACTGCGCCCCGCTTCTCCACGAGCGGTTCGGCACGCGAAGGCAAGGCGCGGCGCGGTTTTCCTTTTCCCACCTGAATACGCCGGAAGAGGCTGAACTGGCGGCGGAGGCGGTCCTGGCCCTGAGCCGGCGCTTGGCCGGAAGCCGGTAGTCGCGGTCCCGCTTACGACCCAAGCGTCCGCCTGACGAAACGGCCCCGCCCGGCCGCGCCGACGAACTGGCCGTCCCGGGCTATAATTTCGCCCCGGGACACGGTGAGAACCGGTTTCCCGAGCACGTGGAAGCCTTCGTACGGCGTGTAGTCGACGCGCTCGTGGAGGGCGTCGTGACGAATGGTCCAGGCGGCGTTCTGATCCCAGAGGACAAAGTCGGCGTCGCTCCCGGGCCGAAGGATGCCCTTTTTCGGGAACAGGCCGAAGATCTCGGCCGGACGCGTCGCCGTCACCCGCGCCACGTCCGTCACCGCCATCCGTCCCGCCATGAACCCTTCCGAATACAGAAGCGACAGCCGCGCCTCGACGCCGGGAATGCCGCCCGGGGTTTTGCTGAAATCGCTCCGTCCCGCCTGCTTGTCCAGTTCGTACGAGAACGGGCAATGATCGGTGGCGACGGTGTCGATGTCGCGGCGCCGCAGACCTTCCCAGAGGATCTGGTTGTCCGAACGTTTCCGGAGCGGCGGGGCCATGATGTACTTGAGGCCCTCGTCCGGGTCGTCGTAGCGGCTGTCGTCGAGAAGGAGGTACTGGGGGCAGGTTTCGGCGAAGATGTTGGCCTGGCCGCGTTCGCGGGCGCGGCGGATGACGTCGAGGCCGGCGGCGGTGGACAGGTGGACGATGAAGGCGCGGGCGTCCCCGGCCGCCCGAGCAAAGGCGAGGACGCGGCTGACCGATTCGGCCTCGGCGTAGTCGGGCCGGGACAACGGATGGAAGCGGGGCGCGGTCTCCCCCCGGGCCAGGAAGCGGGAGCGGAGAAAGGCGATGATGGCGTCGTTTTCGCAATGGAAGCAGACGGTGACGCCGAGATCTTTCGCCCGTTCCAGAACGCGGAGGACGGCGTCGTCGTCCTGGCGGTTCGCGTAGGCCATGTATATTTTATGACTGGTGACGCCTTCCGGGATGAGGGCAGCCATGTCGTCCAGCACCTGGTTGTCGACGTGCTGGATAACGCCGTGGAAGGAGTAGTCGATCACCGCCGGCGCCGCAAGTTTGTGGTAGGCGCGAATGGGATCGGCCAGGCGGCAGCCGTCCGGGCCGTTCGCGACGTGGTCGCCGATGGTGGTGGTGCCGCCGCCGGCGGCGGCGATGGAACCGGTCTCGAAGTCGTCCCGGGCGCGGAAAGCGCCGAGGTCGAGGTCGAAATGGGTGTGGGCGTCGACGCCGCCCGGGAGGCAGTAGCGGCCGCCGGCGTCGATGACCTCGGCCGTGCCGGCCGGGATGTCCCGGTCGATCCGGTGGATGACTTCGCCGTCGACGAGAAGGGCGCCGTCGATGACATCCGGTCCGCTGACGATTCTGGCGTTTTTCACAAGCAGTGCCATAGGCGATTCTCCCGTAACGAGCCTGAACAGGACGGCGGCGTCGCCGCCATGCCCGGTGCGAAGAAGAACCGCAGCCTGGCGAATACCGTCGTACCCCATCACCACCGTCCGGTCAACCCCTCCGGCCTTATTTCTTCTTCCGGTAAAACGTGTTTTCCATCGGCAGCGTGGTCCTGAATTCCCCGTCCAGCCGGTAGTACGCCGCCGCCGCCGCCGGGGCGGTCGGGATGGTCGCCAGTTCCCCGACGCCCTTGACGCCGTAGGCGTACTCGCCAGTCCCGTCCGCGCGGACAAGGATGACGTCAATCGGCGGCGCCATGTCGGCCCGCCAGAGGCCGAGGGTGCCGTACTTCGCCTGGGGAATGCCGTCCTTCAGCGGATAGTCTTCGGTGAATGCGTAGCCGAGGCCCATCACGACGCCGCCTTCGATTTGCCCGGTGGCGGCTTTCGGGTTGACGACGCGGCCGACGTCATAGGCGGCGACGACCCGTTCGACCTTGCCTTCCTCGTCCAGCAGGACAACCTGGGCGGCATAGCCGTAGGCGACGTGGCTGACCGGGTTCGGCTTGTCCGATCCCATGGGGTCGGTCTTTGCCAGGTATTCGCCGTAAAACTCCCGGCCTTCCAGGTCGGCGAGGGTTTTTCCGGCATCGAGTTCGGCCCGGACCTGGCGGGCGGCGCGGAGCGTCGATTCGCCGGTCAGGAGGGTCTGGCGGGACGCCGTTGTGGTGCCGGCGTTCGGCGTCCGGCGGGTGTCCGGGCGTTCGGCCACGACCTGATCCGGCGTGACGCCGAGGGTCTCGCAAACAATTTGCGTCGTCACCGTCGCCATGCCCTGACCGATGCAGGCGGCGGAGGTGCGGACGTGGAGTTGTCCGTTTTCAACAGAGATGATGCAACGGCTGGTGTCCGGAACGCCGACGCCGAGGCCGCTGTTTTTGAAACAACTCGCCAGACCGGCCCGAGGATGGCTTTCATAGACGTCCCGGACCGCCTCGAGGCAATTCGTGAGGGCGGTGGTGTCGTCGGCGATCTGGCCGTTCGGCAGCACCTGGCCGGGACGGATGGCGTTCCGGTAGCGGATTTCCCATGGGGAGATGCCGACCATTTCGGCAAGGAGGTTCAGGTTCATCTCGGTGGCGAAGGCGGACTGGGTGACGCCAAAGCCGCGATACGCACCGGCCGGCGGGTTGTTCGTGTAGACGGCTTTGCCGTCGATGTCGATGTTCTGGTAGTTGTACGGCCCGGCGGCGTGGGTGCAGGCGCGCTGCAAAACCGGACCGCCGAGGGAGGCGTAGGCGCCGGTGTCGGAGACGATGACCGCCTTCATGGCGGTGAGGATGCCGTTTTCGTCGCAGGCGGTGGTGAAGTCCATTTCCATGGCGTGGCGCTTCGGGTGGACGCGGATGCTTTCGTCCCGCGACAGCCTGACTTTCACCGGACGCCTGGTCAGCCATGCCGCGAGGACGGCGTGGTGCTGGACGCTCATGTCTTCCTTGCCGCCGAAACCACCGCCGACGAGCATGGATGTCACGTGGACCCGTTCCGCATCGATCCCGAGCATCCAGGAGATTTCTCGCTGTTCGTCGTAGATGGACTGGCCGCCGGTGAAAACGTGGACGCCGTCGTCCCCTTCCGGTTCCGCGACGGCGCATTCCGGTTCCATGCAGGCATGTTCGGTGAACGGCACGCTGTAGTGGCGGGTGACGACGTGGGCCGAAGCGGCGATGGCGGCGTCGGCGTCGCCGCGGAGGAGGTGTTCGTGACTGAGGATGTTACGGTCCTTGTCGTGTAGGCGGGGGGCGCCGTCCGCCATGGCGGCGGCCGGTCCGGCGAGCGGTTCCAGGACTTCGTAGTCGACGACGACCAGTTCCTTCAATCGCGGCAACGCCTCGGCCGTCTTCGCGACAACGAGGGCGACGGAATCGCCGATGTACCGGGTGCAGTCGCCGACGGCGATGAGGACGTCCCAATCGCGGACGAGGTGACCGATCTTGATGGTGCCAGGAATATCGTGCGCCGTGATGACGGCGACGCAGTCCGGGTCGGCAAGGGCGGCGGCCGGATCGATACGGAGCACCCTGGCCCGGGGATGTTTTGTCCGGAGGGCGGAGGCGTGGAGCATGCCGGGGAGGGTCAGGTCGTCCGCGTACTTGCCGGTGCCGAGGGTTTTTTCGGCGGCGTCGACGCGGTGGAAGTCTTCCCCGAGAACGCCGGTAAAATCGCGCGCGGGTACCGGCGCGCCGGTGCGGAGAAGGTCGGCGGCGATGAGGACGGCGTCCTCGATTTTGACATACCCGGTGCAACGGCAGATGTTCCCCCGGAGCGCCTTTTTGACGGCGGCGCGGTCGGGCGACGGGTTTTTGTCAAGAAGGGCCTTGGCGCTGATGACCATCCCCGGGATGCAAAAACCGCACTGGACCGCTCCGGCCTCGGCGAAGGCAAAAGCGAAGACCTCCTTTTCCCGGTCGGACAGGCCCTCGACGGTGACAACGGTCTTGCCGTCGAGTTTGGCGAGGGCCGGGAGGCAGGCGCGGGTGGCGGCGCCGTCCACCAGCACGGTGCAGGTGCCGCAGGCGCCCTGTTTGCAGCCGTCCTTGGCTGAGGTGATGCCGAGGTCGTCCCGGAGGAAGTCGAGGAGTTTTTTCTCGGCCGGACCGGATACCTGGCGGCCATTGACTACGAGGGTGGGCATGGCGGTGTCCTTTTTCGAGAGACGGATTCGGACGGCATTGGTCGCGGGGATAACCGCGATGCGGTCCGCACCGGCGGGTCGGGAATATCTGTGCGACGCGGAAGGAAATGGCGGCGAGACGGTCCCGAATATTTTCCATTGTATGGGCGTTACGGCCACTTTTCAAGGCGATGCGTCACGACAATGCCATTGTCTTTTCGCCGGCCTGGTAGATGGCGGACAGTTCGGCATAGGCGGCGCGGATATCGGCGAGGCGTTGCCGGGCCGCGTCCGGGTCGGCGAGGTTCGGGACGATGGATTCGAGGCTCCGCATGGTGTAGTAGGAGTTGTCCGGCTTCGGCTCGGTGGCGCCGAAAATGTCCCGGATCATTTTTTGGTCGTGGGGGATGTTGAAGTCGCTGCCGGTTTTGTCGTAGCCAAAGATATACCAGACCTCCGGGAACCCGCCCCAGGCGATGGCCGAGGCGCACATGCAGCAGGGCTGATGGGTGGCGAGCATCATGCAGGTCTGCGGATTCGGGTGGTTTTGGAGTTCATAGAATTCTTTAATCGCGTAGACTTCGCCGTGCCAGAGGGGCGATGACGCCTCATGGTTGGTCGACGCGACAACGAGGTGATGGCTGTCGCGGTCGAGGAGGGCGGCGCCGAAGACCTTTGCGCCCATTTTCACGCCGCGGCGGGTGAGGGGGATTATGTCGTTCTGCACCGTATCGCACATGGCGTTAAAAAACGCGTCGTCGTAAGGCATGGCCGTCTCCTGGAAGTGGTTTGTGAGTGGAGAGATGGCAGTCCATCTCCACCTCCGAGGCATGCAACCGTGATGCCAGCCGGAGATAGGTCTGTATCTTTATAATCCCTGAAATGGCAGCAAGTTACCATAACATCGAAATGCCGGTCTACTATCGTATTGATAATATAATCAATTTGAGAAGCGATTGATTCCTGGATTATCAATGTGAAAGAGTGTCCTATAGACATCCTGACACAGCCGCCTGGCTTGTAATCTTCGCAAGGTTTCGACAATCACGCCTAAGAAATTTAGCGAAAATGAAATTTCTTTTTCAAGAATTTCCCGAAGCCTTCACGGGTTTATAGGGAAGGTTCCGTCATGGATTTACCTGTACGCCGAGTATTGATAGACAAAATCCTGCGTGAAGAAAGCGGGAGAATTTATGAAACGACCGAACCATTCGGGCGAAATAGGTAAGTACAAGACGAAATCTTGTTTGCTGGACGGTACGTATGGATGCGGCGTGGAGGAAGCCGGTCGGGGCCCAGTCACCCCGCGACCGGTTGCATGACTGACTCCCGTTGGTCCGGTGTGCCGCCATGGTTCAACTGTACTGATCTTGTTTGAAGTTTTTGCTGGTCTCTGAAGGAGGAGAAGAGAAATGTTACGAAAACTAGTGGCTGTCGCGATGGCGGCGGCACTCATGGCGGGAGCCTCGGGCTCGTACGCGCATGGGCAAGATGTGATTTACGATTTGTCCGAGCCGCTCGGCGGATCGAGCGCTTTGGAATCTGGCAATCCGTCAGAACCTGTACCATCCTCACCCGCCGACCTGACAGTGGCTGTTAACAACCTGAGCGTCGGCGCGTCGACAAACCTGACGGAATAGACGGTGGACTCCATCACCACCGTGGACGGCAATATCGGTATCGGCCGTCTATCCAGCGGCACCGACTTTGACATCACTACCACAAAATTCGACCTGACTGTCGCTGGCGATATTACCTCCGCCGGCAACATGACGATCGGAGGCCAGATTGGTACGCTCACTGCCGATAACATTACGGCGGCTCGGAGCATCGTCGTCGGCGACGGCGAGGCGGCAGAGAGCGCTGCTGCCGAGCACACCATTATTACCGATGGCCAATTCGGTATCAGTAGCGATGAAGCCGGGGTCAGCGCCACCATAACCGGCGCCAAGACCACGGTGACGGCGGGTGAACTGGTGCTGGGGAATTCCAGCACCGGCCAGCAGAACGTTGTTGTTCAAAACAAGGCCACTCTCACCATCCAAAACGATGCGATGACGACTTTCCATAATACGGACGCCGGCGGGACATCAAACAGTCTCCTGATCCATGGAACCAACGCCAGCTTTGCCGGTGGTCTCACCATCGGCGAACGCGGCCAGCTCGTTGTGGAACGATCCCCGGCCGGCGATAACGTTGGCGGAACCACTATAAGCAACCTTGCCGTTGGCGCGCGGAACGCAGCCGTGGGCGGTTTACGGATCCAATCCGCCGGCGGTCTGGCTATGGCGGACAACGCCGTCCTGAACGTCCTCGAAGCCCTCCCCGATCCTGATGCGCCCGCCACGGCCGAAGAGGCCTATGGTGATATTGTCATCACAGACACCGGCACCATCGACATGGGTGCGAATAGCCGGGTGAATGCCGGCACTCTCGTCGTCGACAGAGGTACGGTGGGGAACAACAGCGAAATCGGCGGCACAGGCGCGAATGCCGTCCTTAATCTGAAAGGCCTTACCGTCACCGCCGGGTCGACATTTAATGGCCGCGCCGGCGTGGTCATCAACGGCGGCGTCGGCGACATCCAGGGCACCCATGTGATGGTCGATACGGAATCGTACGACAGCCTCGTCATCGGTGCGGAAGGTACGTTCAGTTTTAATAGTGGAACGGGAAAGACCCTCTCCGTTGGCACCGCGACCGGCGCGACCGGCGAGTTCATCCTCACCCAGGGTGGCACCTTCGGTAATATTAATGCCGGCGCGTTGACTATTGCGGGAGCTAAACAGATCGACGTTGTCAAGAATACCGGCAATACCGGCGGCGCGATCATTCAAGCCGATGGCGACATCATTGCCACCGACAGCATTCTTAATGTCGGCGCCAGGCTGGATGTCAATGTGTCCAGCGCAGAAATTGCCGTTAAACAGTTAAAAATCACCGCCGGCGACACTCTTGTGAACGGTGACGGCACCGTTTCCTCCGTCGAACAAGCAGTGATTGGCGGTGATGAAACTGCTCGCTATTTGATACTGGCAGGCGGGTCCGTTACCGAATGGCACAAAGGTGTCCGCATCGCCAAAAATGGTACTGTTGGACTTTATGCCCCAGGCACCAACGGCGGAACATTTATTGTCGGCGGCGATATCGTTCTCGATGGCGGCACCATACAAGGCTCCACCGACACAACCGCCCTGTCCTTCGCTAAGGAAGGCGCGACAACACCCAAGGTCTCGGTCATCGGCGCCGGCGGCGGCATCACCGGCTGGGTTGATTTTGACGGCATGGACATGGTCGTCAACATCACGGAGCCGGACGACTTCGGCGATTCCGAAATTTTCCTTGAGGATAACGCACAAGTCGACGGCATTGCCAATGTCACCCTGACGAAAGGCGAAATCGGCTTCGGCATTGACGCGACCCTGAACATGACCGGCGACTTCAGCATCGCGAACGGCGCCGGGTTCTACGCCGACCGCGATGCCGCCATCACCACCACCGCTCCCGCCGGTTCAAGCAGGGCCTTTACCCTCGACCGGGGCGGTTGGATGGCTGCCGACGGCGGTGTTGTGACTATAGACGGCTTCGCCAATGCCGACCTGAACGGCACAATCGTCGCCGGGCTTCAAGGCGACAACGTCTCCGCCGGCCGGTTTATCTTCGATGACGATACCGACGTGGTCATCGGGAATAACACCCAGTTCATTTTCGACGCGGACCTGACGGAAAGCCTGGAAAACCTCAGCGGAATTACCTACGCCGACGACGAAACAGTCATCATCCAGGGCGGTCAGGGCAAGATCGATTTCACCGACCGTACCGTCAAGAGCGGCCTCGGCCAGTTCGGTATCGAACGCTTCCTCGACGAGGTAGGGGCCGGCGGCGACAAGGTCTCCATCACCTCGGCGAAGAACAACGTCTGGGATGGCCTGACCACGCAGCAGCAGATCACCCAGATGCAGAACAACCTCCGGTCCGCCCTGAACGACAACGGTCTCGGCGCCTACGCCACCCGGGAACTCGCCAAGGCCGTGCACGGCGCCCTCATCGCAGCGGACGGCAGCGCGAACGAGGTGTATGTCAGCCCGCCGTCAGCGGATGGCCGGCCGAATGTCGCCGGCGAAAACAACCTGCTCCAGCTTGACATGATAGGCACGGCCACGCAGAGCATCCACGAAAGCCAGCTCGCCAGCCTCCTCGGCGTCAATGTCAACAACGGCATCCTCGCCACCATCGGCTCCGTGAACACGTTCGGCACCCAGACAACGAACCGTCTCGCCAACAACCGGGCCATCTTCAACGAAGCGAGCAGCTCCGATTATGCCAACGCGTCCATCCTCCTGAACAGCGAGTACGTCAACCGCATCTGGGCCGGCGCCATCGGCCACTGGGAAGACGGCGACCGCCGCCACGGCATCGACGGCTACAAGTACGACAGCTACGGCTTCATCCTCGGCTACGACCGCTACTTCGGCTGCAACCTGGTCGCCGGCGTCGCCTTCGCGTACACCACGGGCGATTTCGAAGCCAAGTCTGCCATCAACGACGATTCCGAGATGGACAACTACTCGGTTCAGGGCTACCTCAGTTACAACGCCCTTAATGGCATCTTCGCCACCCTCATGGGCGGTACACCTACACCGACAACGACAACCAGTGGAGCGCCTACGAGAACGTCAACGGCGTCAACACCGCCACCCGCCACCGTGAAGACTACGACACGGACAGCTGGAACATCGGCGGCAAGTTCGGCTATGGCTGGACCCCGATCGGGAACTTCGTCCTCACCCCGTCCGTCGGCCTGAATTACGTCCACGCCAACGCCAAGGCCCACGACCGGACCTCGAGCCGGGACGGCGCCACCTGGACCGCCGCGCGGATGGAAAAGACCAAGGTCGACGCCCTCCTCCTGCCGGTTGAAGTCGCCGCCCGCTACGACGTCAACTTCGCGAACGGCAGCCGCTTCGCCGTCGAAGCGAACGTCGGCTACAGCTACAACTTCAAGAAGGACGGCGGCGACGCGTCCATCATCATGAACGGCCTCGGCCAGGGTCTGAACAACTCCCCGGTCGTCCTCCGGAGCATTGGCCGCGAGCAGAGCCGCCACACCTGGAACTTCGGTGCCGGCCTCCGCTACCACTACAACCAGTTTGATATCGGCGTGAAGTACGACTACTACCTCCAGTCCGATACCGACGCGCACCGCCTCATGGGCACGGTTGGCTGGAGCTTCTAGAGCTTGCCACGCCAGAGGTGCCAAAAAAGGAATGCGGTAAAAAACGCGGGCTCCCTTCGGGGAGCCCGTTTTGTTTTGTCGTGCCGTTTCGAGAAAAAAAACACCGCGATTTCTCGCGGTGTCGTGTGCGCTGCTCGCCGCCCAATTGGTATAGACCCGAATCACGCGCCAACCGGTTTGTCCCGCCACAGCCGGAGAAGAGGAGGAGGAGGAGACGGCTGTACCGGGACACGTCCGAAAGAGTCGGTGGTGTGTGACACCAACCCCTGGCGCTGTCGTGTTTCGTTGCCTGCCGTGGGTGCGGCGTTTCTGTTCGTGCTTCTTGATTCACCTGTTTGTTTGAGTGTTTCCCATACTATACTTATCGGACTTCAGGCCGGGTGACTGTTGACTTTTTTCGGAATTTTTCAACTTCCATGAAAAAAACCTTCCCGCGTCGGGCGGGAAGGTCTGTAAGGAGTACGGTTCGGCGGCCGGATCGTGTCGTCACGCCGCCGTTCGATCAGGTGTGGACCTTGATGCCGGCCCGGGTGGTCTTGATATACTGCCAGGCGGCGATGCCGCCGGCGACGGCGGCGAAACCGCCCACCATCACCATCAGCCAACTGCTGGCGACGCCCATGCGGAGGAGCATGCCGGCAATCATGATGGCAACGCTGCTCATGCCGTAGTTGAAGCCGATCATCAGGCTGGTCCGCATCGCCTGCGTGCTGCCGGCCGCGTTCCGGCTCAGGAGCACGCCCACCGGATGCAGCGCCGCCGGCGTGACCACGCTGATGATGGCGCCGAGAAGAAGCCCGCGGAGCGGCGTTCCCGGATGTCCCAGGAGGATAAACATCGGCACCGCCACCAGCATGGCGATAAAACAAAGGCCGTAGAAGTTATAGCGCCGGGCCAGCCAGCTCCAGAAGAACGAGGCGAGGGAGCCGCCGATGCCGAGCGCCATCAGGGTCCAGCCCGCCATGTCCCGTGCTTCCGGGCCGAAGGTCAGTTCGAAATGGCTCGAGAGGAGGGAGAGGAGGAGCCCGTTCGAGGCGCAGAAACAGAGGCCGATACCGAGGAGCGGCCAGAACGATACGGCGCCGGCCCGGTTTATCGTCTCCCGCCGCGACCGTGGCCGTATCACCACCGACGGATGCTCCACCCGTTTTTGCCGGTACTGGAGAAGGAGCACGATACCGACGAACATGCCGGGAATCATCAGGAGGGCGAGGAACGGAAACCCCCACGTTTCACTGATGTGGATGGCGAGCGGGGTAAAGACGGCGTAGATGGCGCCGCCGCCGGCCATGAACAGGGGAACGCCCAAGTAGGCCCGGGTTCCCGCCGCGTCCGACGCCGCCAGCACCGCTTCCGGGTGGTAGACCCCGGTGCCGAGGGCGCCGAGGAAAATGAGCGTCGCCACCGCCCAGTAACTGCTGACCCAGCCCATGAGGCAGGGAAGGGAACTGACGACCACCGCCAGCCACAAGGCCCAGGCGATGTTCCGCTTTCCCATGATGGCGCCGACGAGAGGTTGAATAAGGTTGTTCACCATGGCGCCGAGGCCGACCAGCATAACAAGGTCGCCTATCGGGATGTCGAGGAATTCGGCCGCGCCCGGCGTCACCGCCTGGAGCAGTCCGACATAAGAATCGACGGCGCCGTGGCCGAAAGTTAAGAAGAGGATGGGCAGCATTGCCCGGAATTTCGCACCCATTGTTCTGGTCCGTCTCTGAATACCCGTGCCCGGAGGGCGGCCGCGCGCCGTCTCCAAAAAAGAAAAACCGCGGAAACATCCGCGGTGAATAAACGGTTTAAACCGGCGGGAAGCCAAAGCGATTCCGGCCGTTTGCCGTTTCGGTTATCTTCGTCTTTTGCCCGGGTAAAAGCAAGGCCGGACAGGGCATTTTTCACACTCTTATTCATTGCCCCGGTCGGGAAGTGAACGCCGCATATACACCGCGTCCGGGTGAGGATTATGGTAATGCGGCGGGCCGTCCCGGAAGCCGAGGCTCCGATACAACGCCACTGACGCCGTCAGGGAGCGGAGCGTGTCCAGGACGATGGCCTTGTACCCGCGTTCCGTGGCGGTTACGATAAGCGCTTCCACTAATCTCCTTCCCGTACCCGTCCCCCGGTATTCCGGCCTGACGTACAGCCTTTTCATTTCGGCGGCGGATTCGTCGTGCCGCCGCAGGGCCACCACACCCGCCGCCCGCGCCGTTTCGGCCAAATTATCCATTAAAACCGTGCCAGTCGAACGCGATATATTCGCCTTGCCCGCCGCATAAACCGTGCCCGCCGCCGCGTCGCCGTCCGCCATGGCGACGAGGATAGCGCCGTCCGGGTCGGCGTATTTCCCCGGCAGGGAAGCAAGTTCGTCGTCGAACGACTGGAACGTCAGATCGACCCCGAGTTCCACCGCGTATTCGCGGAACAGCATGCGGACGACGTCCATGTCCGTCGCCGGTACGATGCGGGCGGAAGCGCCGGCGACCCGTCGGCCTTGTGGTTCCGGACAGTGGCTCCGGTCCCGGTCCGGCCGGCGGTTCGGTGCGTCTTCTTCCGTCATGTGACTACTCCGGCTTATGGGCCGAGAGAAGGAGCATCATCGGCCGCCGCAGTTCGTCCCGCATGCCGGGGACGGTGTCGAGGAGGGCCGGATCGGGTTCCGGTTCGACAACACCGGTCAGAACGAAACCGGCGTCCAAAAGGCCGCCGATGTATGACGCCACGGTCCGGTGGTACTTTGTGACAGTCACGCCAAGAAAAACCGCCTCACGGACGCCTTCCTCGAAATAGCGGTCCACCGGCCAGTGGCGGATGGCGCCGTCCTTGTCCGTGACCCAGGCCTGGCTGCCTTCGGCGGTGAAAATCGGATGTTCGACCGAGAGGACAAAATCGCCGCCCGGCGCTAGCATCGACCAGACCGAGGCGTAGACGTCCCGGTAGTCCATGACGTAATGGAGGGCAAGGGGACTGACGACCAGGTCGAAGCTGTCCGCCGGGTAGCGGACATCCTCGATTGCGGCCTGGACATAGGTGATGTTCGGCTCGCGGGTCCGTTCCCGGGCGCCCGCTATCATGTTGGCGGACAGGTCGACGCCGACCGCCGAGGCGGCGCCGTTCTCCACGGCGTAGCGGCAGTGCCAGCCAAAGCCGCAGCCGAGGTCAAGGACGCGTTTTCCGGTGAGGGGCGGGAACATTTTTCGGAAGGCGTGCCATTCGCCCGCGCCTTCCAGTCCTTTGACCGATCGGTCCATTTGGCTGTATTGGCTGAAGAAATTCTCGTCGTCATACTTGTTTTCGCGCATTCCGAATCTCCGTTCCGGGCGAAATGGCCCGGGAACGTCAATTATGGCGGGGACGGGCCGGAGAGTCGACCGGATTTTCCCGGGAGGCGTCGTGCCGCCGCACCTCAGTAACGCCGGAAACCGGCGACAGTACCATGGAAAAACCCTCCGCCGGGGGAGGGTTTTTCGGAAGAGGAGGTCGTTTGGTGCTGTCGGACTATTGCAGGTACCTGACCCAGGCGTCGGCGACGAGGCCCTTGGAGCCGTCGGTCCGGGTGAAGGACGAGCGTTCGCCGATGACGTTGCCGTGCTGGTCGAGGGTGCAGGTGTTGTCGTAGTTCAGGTTGATCGACTTGATGCCGGCTTTGGCGAGGGTGAGGGATTCCTCGAGCTGGTTGACGCCGTCGCCGTTCAGATCGCGCCAGAGACGGAGCTGGCTGTAGATTTCGTCGTTTTCGTCGATGACGCCGTCGCCGTTGTCGTCGTACTGGCGGAGCTTTTCGAAGCCGTTGGCGTGGCCGGCGTGGTCGCCGAAGAGTTCGTTGGCGTCGTCGACGACGCCGTTGCCGTTTTCGTCGAGGTACAGGAAGGCGTTGTTCCCTTGAATAAAGGCGGTCTTCACCGGCGTGCCGTCGCCTTTGATGTCGAAGTAGACGCCATCTTCGGCCGAGGTGAGGTTGATGCCTTCGTCGCCGAGGTCGAACACCAGCGGGTCGCAGAGGCCCATCATTTCCATGTAAGTCCAAAGATCCATGCCGCTCGCCGAACCGCCGGCGGCCTGGTATTCTTCCATGGCGATATTTATGTCCACCGTGGCGCTGGTCTGGGAGGAGAAGCGCTGGTTCATCAGTTCCTTCATGGAGGTGGCGGAAATGGTGGCCTGAAAGCGCCAGCTCGATTCGGACGAGACGAAATTGTTCAGGAGGTTGTTGGCGGCGCTTCCGACCTGGCCGTTCTGGCCGGTCTTCTGCTGGTTCATAAGCATTTCATATATCGAATTCTTTCCGGCGCTGGTGGTGGCGGTGTTGCCGCCGCCGATGCCGGTCGAGCCGGAGCCGGAACCGGTCCGGGAACCGAGAAGCTTGTCCAGGGTGTCGGCGATGAACTGGTCGTTCGAGAGGGCGAGGGAGGCGACGGACAGGGCGCTTCCCTTGGCGTCCCGCTGCACCTCGACCACCTTCAGTTCGCCGGTGTCGACAACGACGTTCTGGGTCCGGGAGGCGCCGTTTGTGTTCACGAGGGGCTGCGAGGCGGTGGAGCTGAGAACGCCCTGGATGGCGTCCTTAACCTGGTTGAACAGTTCCTCGCTTTGGGACATGTCGGCGAGCATGGAGGCCGACAGGGTGACGGTCTGGCTGGCGCCGGTCTTGACGACGAGGTTCGACTCGCTCGTCAGGCCGGAGGCGGTGCCGGCGGTGGTGACGGACGAGACGCCGAGGGCGGCGACGAGGCGTTCCATTGTGCTGGCGACGGATGGTTTTTCCGTCCCGGTCGATCCTGCCGCCATTCGCTCCGTCAGTTCCTTGGTGAACAGTTCGGCATCCGCTTCGATGTCGCCACTGCCAACCTGTCCGGCCAGGGCTGCCGCGACGGCGGCGCTGTTCTCGGTTCCATTAATCATGGTAATTCTCCTCGTGAAAATCCAATGCGCCTGTCTGACGCAATGCCCCAGGGTAGTCCAATCCCTGTTCATATCGTATGTGATACGCTGCCGCCGACCGTGTACCGTCTGAACGCCGTCTCTCCCCCCTCCGCACGAGGGAGGGCTTGGGGGG
>JAJQFC010000243.1 GCA_021201355.1 Planctomycetaceae bacterium
CCGCCCTCCGCATCCGGGACGTCGGCGCCGTCTCCTTCGGCCCGGCCCCCCCCCGGGCCGGCGCGCGGGGCAAGGGCGGGGCGGAAGCGGTCGGGGGCGTCGTGGTGGCGCGGTACGGGGTCAACCCGATGGCGGTGATTGATAACTTGAAGCGCCGCATCGCCGAACTCGGCCCCGGCCTGCCGGAGAAAATCCTCCCGGACGGGCGCGTCAGCCGGGTGACGGTGGTGCCGTTTTACGACCGGTCGTCCCTTATCGGCGAAACGCTCGACACCCTGGACACCGCCATCAGCCAGCAGGTTCTCATCACCATCATCATTATCGTTCTTCTCCTGAAGAATATCCGGACCGGAATCCTCGTGTCGTCCCTGATGCCGCTCGCCGTCCTTATCGGGTTCGGCCTGATGAAACTGTTCCGGGTCGACGCGAACATCGTCTCCCTCTCCGGCATCGCCATCGCCGTCGGCACCATTTCGGACATGGGCATCGTCCTCTGCGAAAACATTGTCCAGAAGCTGCGGCGGGCGGCGCCGGGGACGTCGCGGCTGGAGATAATTTACAACGCCACCGTCGAAGTCGGCGGCGCGGTGACGACGGCGGTGTTGACCACCATCGTCAGTTTTATCCCGATTTTCATGATGGTCGGGGCGGAAGGGAAATTGTTCAAGCCGCTCGCCTATACCAAAACCTTCGTCCTCATCGCCTCCATTGTCGCCACCCTGACAATTCTCCCGTCCCTCGCCCTCCTTCTTCTCGGTCGGGAAGGGCGTTCGCGGCCGGACGGCGACGGTGACCGTCAGGACGGCCGTAGCCGGTTCGCCGATGACGGGCTCGGCCAGTCGCGGGACGTTGCCGGATGGTTCGGGCGCACCGTCCGGTTTCTTCGGGAACACGGACAGCGGACCCTGTCCGTCGCCATATCCCTCCTCCTCGCCTTCCTCCTCGCCTCGAACTGGATGCCGCTTGGCGTCGAACGCGGTGTCGTCGTGAACTTCCTGTTTGTCGCCGCCGCCATCTTCGCCATGTTCGGGTTTATCGAGGTCGTCTGTCATTTTTATACGCCGATACTGACGGCGTTTCTCCGCCACAAGGCGGCGTTCCTCGCCGTCCCGGTCGTCCTCTGCCTCCTCGCCCTCACCGCCTGGCTCGGCTGGAACCGGCTCTGGGGCTGGATTCCCCGGACCGCCGCCCGCGTCGGCATCGCCGAGGAGCGCGTCAGGTTGGCCCGGCCGTGGGTGGCGGCCTCCCACGCCTTCCCCGGGTTCGGCAAGGAATTCATGCCGGCCCTGGACGAGGGATCGTTCCTGTCGATGCCGACCCTGATGCCGCATGCCGCCTTTTCCACCGTCGTTGAACTGATGGGCCGCCAGGACCAACTGTTCGCCGCCGTGCCGGAAGTCGAACTGGCTGTCGGCAAGGCCGGCCGCGCCGACAGTCCCCTCGATCCGGCGCCGACGACGATGATAGAAACGATAATCAACTACAAGACGGAATACCTCCTCGGCGCCGACGGCGGGCGGCTGACCTTCCGCTTCGACCCGGACGGGCGGGACGTCTTCCGTGACGCCGCCGGGACGCCGCTCCTTGACGCGGACGGGAACGTCATCCCCGTCGCCGGGCGGTTCGTCCGGGACGACGCCGGACAGCTTGTTCCCGATCCGTCTGGCCGGGCCTTCCGGCAATGGCGTCCGTTTATCCGAAAGCCGGACGACATCTGGCAGGCGGTGGAAAGGGCGGGGCGGATCCCGGGAATTACCGGTGCTCCGAAGCTGTATCCCATCGAGGCCAGGAACGTCATGCTCCAGACCGGCCTCCGCGCCGCCATGGGCGTGAAGATCAAGGGATCGTCCCTGGAAACCATCGCCGAAGCGGCCATGGAGGTGGAACGGATTCTCCGGGACGTCCCGAATATCGACGCCCAGTCCGTCGCCGCCGACCGGCCGGTGGGGAAGCCGTATATCGAAGTTCGCCCGGATCGCCAGGCTCTGGTCCGCTACGGCGTCGCCATGGCGGATTTCATGATGGCGTTCGAAGCCGCCGTCGGCGGATCGACCGCCACCACCGTTATTATGAACCGGGAACGCTACGACGTCCGCGTCCGCTATCCCCGGGAACTGAGGGACAGCCCGGAAGCGCTCGGCCGGGTTTTGGTGCCGACGTCACGCGGGCATGTGCCGCTCGGCGAAATGGCCGAAATCGACCTGGTCGGCGGGCCGGAGATGATAGCGGCGGAAGACACCTTCCTCGTCGGCTATGTTGTGTTCAGGCCGAAGCCCGGCTACGGCGAGGTGGAAGTGGTCGAATCGGCGGCGGCCCGCCTCGAAGAGGCCAGGCTGTCCGGGGAATGGCAGGTTCCGGAAGGGGTGACGTGGAGCTTTTCCGGCAGCTACGAAAACCAGGTGCGGAGCGAAAAGAAACTGGCCGTCATCCTCCCGGCGGCGCTCCTCATTATTTTCCTCCTCGTCTACCTCCAGTTCCGCGCCGTCCCGACAAGCCTCATCGTCTTTAGCGGCATCCCGCTGTCGCTGGCGGGCGGGATGATTCTCCTCTGGTTCTACGGACAGCCGTGGTTCCTGGACTGGGACGTCGCCGGCGTATCGTTCCGGGATCTGTTCCAGATTCGCCAATACCACCTGAGCGTCGCCGTGTGGGTGGGATTTCTCGCCCTCTTCGGCATCGCCACCGACGACGGCGTCGTCATGGGAACGTATCTTGAACAGGTGTTCGACCGGGACCGCCCGGAGACGACGGAAACGATTCGCGCCGCCGTCGTCGAGGCCGGGAACCGCCGGGTCAGGCCGTGCCTGATGACGTCGGCGACGACGCTTCTCGCCCTCATGCCCGTCCTGACCAGCCACGGGCGCGGGTCCGAGGTGATGGTGCCGATGGCGATACCGTCGGTGGGCGGCATGACGCTGACGCTTCTGTCCATGTTTATCGTGCCGGTGTTGTATTCGTGGCACCGGGAGCGGCGGCTGCGGCGGCGGGGCCGCTAGCGGTCCCGGAATTGTACAGTGAGAACGATGCCGCGATCGGTGCGGGTGAATCGCGGCCTGACGCCTTCGGGCTTTGAGGGTTTTGTCATGAAGAGAAAAATCTATGCGCGAACCGCTGTGGCGCTCGGGCTTCTCGCGGTGTACTGGCTGCTTCTTCCCGGCGGCCACAACCATTCCGGCGACGGCGCCGTCGTGGCGTCGGAGTCCGAAACGGCCGGGGCCGAATCCGGCGTGACCTGGTACTGTTCCATGACCCAGTGCGGCGTGTCCGGACTGCCGAGTCCGGGGAAATGCCCGAAGTGCGGGATGGATCTTATTCCGACCGACGCCTCGGCGCCCAAGACCGGCTCCCGGGAGGTCGCCTTCACCGCCGACGCGGCCAAACTCCTCCGGGTCGAGACGTTCGCCGCCCGGCGCCAGCCGGTGGCGGCCCATGTCGTCCTTTCCGGAAGAGTGGCGGAGGACGAAACCCGGCGGTCCGTCATCGCCGCCCGCTTCGACGGCCGCATCGAACGGCTCTATATGGACCACACCGGGCTGCGGGTCCGGAAGGGCGACCACATGGCGGACATCTATGCCCCCGACCTCACCCTCAGCCTGTCGACGCTTCTCAGCGCCCTCGACAACAAGTCCGGCTATTCCATCCTCGGGTCACAGGACATCGCGGACATCCGCGTCAGGCTCCTGAACCGGGGCCTGACGGACGAACAGATTGACGAACTGCTTGAAAGCCGGTCCATGCGGAACGTCTTCATGATAACCTCGCCGGTGAGCGGCGTCGTTGTCGAGCGGCAGGCGACGCGGGGCCAGTACGTCAACGAGGGGACGCCGTTGTTCACCGTCGCCGACCTGTCCCGGGTCTAGGTGGAACTGAACGCGTTCGAAAGCGATCTCGGGCTGCTTCGCTTCGGCCAGACGGCGCGGCTCGCCATCGCCGCCTTGCCCGGGGAGGAATTCGACGGGGTCGTCTCCTTCATTGATCCGGTGATGGACGAGGCGACGCGTTCCGTCCGGGTCCGCCTGGACGTCGCGAACCCGCAGTACCGGCTGAAGCCGGGCATGCTGGTCCGGGCCGACATCCTGGTGCCGCTCGCCGACGACGGGTCCGCCGCCGCCCACGACTACCCGGACGGCACCCACGTTTGTCCCATGCACCCGACGGAGACGGCGCCCGGTCCGGCGGACTGCCCGGTCTGCGACATGGCGATGGTGCCGGCGGAGAACCTGGACCTCATCGAGGCACGCCCGGCCGGCGAACCGCTTGTCGTGCCGGAAAGCGCCGTCCTGTCGACCGGCAGGCGGAGCCTTGTCTACGTCGCCGCCACGGACGGCGACGGGACCACCCGCTACGAAGCGCGGGAGGTGACGCCGGGCCTCCCGGCCGGGCCGTTCCGGGTCATCCTCTCCGGTCTCGACGCGGGCGAGGTGGTGGTGGCTTCGGGCGCGTTTCAGATAGATTCCGCCATGCAGATTCAGGGCAAGGCCAGCCTGATGCAGGCCGGCGGGGCGGGGCGCGACCCGTTCTTCGGGCCGGGCGGCCACGACGGCGATCCGGCGCCCGGTTGGTACGCGGCGGCGGAACGGACCGAATGGCGTCCGGCCGACGCCGTCCCCGGCTTCGACATGGAGACCCTGGTCGCCCGCTACCTCGAAGTGGCGGACGCCCTGGCGGCGGACGACGGCGACGCCGCCCACATGGGCGCGGTGAAGCTGGCCGGCTGGGTCGGACAGTTCGGCCGGGCGTCCGGCGCCGACTGGGACGACGCATTCCCGGATCTCCTCGCCGGCTTGCAGGAACAGTCGGCCCGGCTCGATCGGGCGGACAGCCTCGGCGGCCAGCGCCTGGCGTTCCGCGATCTGAGCGGAGTCCTCACCACCGTCCTCCGCCGCTACGGCGCGCCGGCCGGTCCGGTCCGGTCGATATTCTGCCCCATGGCGTTCGACGAGGCCGGGGCGTTCTAGCTGCAGCGGGAGGCGCAGGTCAACAACCCGTACCACGGGCTGGAAATGCCCCGGTGCGGCTGGGAAATAGAGGAAATACCGGCGTCGGGAAGTTAGGGCGCCCTCGTGTCCGAAAACTCTGGGCGCGACATCGTGCGACAATGCGATTGTTCAATATAAGGTGTATTTTCTACTCTGACATGGAGATTTACTATGAGGAAAATTCTGTTGTTCGCCGCGGTGGCGGTCACGCTCACGGTTTCTTTCGGCCGGTCGCACGCCGCCGAAGCGAAGGCGCAGCGCCTGTGTCCGGTAACGGGGACGGCGCTGTCCGGCGTGGCGTCGCCGGTCCGGGCCCGGGTGGACGGGTTCACCTTCCTGGTCGCGGACGAAGCCAGCCGCCAGCAGGCCGAAGCCGACGGCGCCGCCGTCTTCGCCGCGCTGGCCCGGAACGGCGATGCGGCGGAACCGGTTTCAGAGGCCTGCCCCATCATGGGGAACCGGATCAACCGGCAGTTGTTCCTGGAAAAGAACGGTCGCCGCGTCTTCATGTGCTGCAAGGGCTGCACCAAGCGGCTCCAGAACAACTGGGACAAAGCCGTCGACACCCTCCGCGATCAGGCCGAGACGGGGGATCCGGAAACGCTCCCGGAAATGTAACGGCGTCGGCGCCCGTATTCCGTCACAACCGTACCGGCCCGGCGAAGCGATTCCCGGGCCGGTCGCTTTTTCAGCCGTCCAGCCCTTTTCCGTATACGTATTCGTTCTTCGTTTACCTGTCCTGGTAAAATTCGCGGATGTTTGAAAAACCTGTTGCCTGGAAACATTAGAAGCGATTATAATGTTGGCTTCCCATTATTCTGTCCAAGGAGGACCGGTGCGGTCCTCCTTTACCCGTGGAGCGATAGCCGTGGAGTATTACGTCGGGATTGACGGTGGCGGTTCGAAAACCCACTATCTCCTCATTGACGCGTCCGGAAACATTCTGGCAAGGCGCCGCGGCGAGGGCAGTTCGTACAAGCAGACCAATGCGTTTTTCGTCGGCGAACTGTTGCAGCGTGAGGTGGCGGCCCTTATCCGGGACGTCGATCCGACCCGGGTGAAGGGCGTGTTTTTCGCCATGCCGTGCTATGGGGAAAGCGTTCCGGAAGAGCAGGACAAGGCGACGGAAACGATTACCCGCTACCTCGAACCGTTTCCGGTGGCGTACCGGAACGACGTGGAGGCGGCCTGGGCCGGGGCGTTCGGCCTCGACGGCCAGGGCGTGACCATTCTGTCCGGGACCGGTTCGATGGCTATCGGCCGGAACCCGGCCGGGGAGACGGTGCGCTGCGGCGGCTGGAGCGAAATTTTCTCCGACGACGGGTCGTGTTATTGGCTCGGCATCGAAACCCTTCGTCTTTTCACCCGCCAGGCCGACAGCCGCCGGCCGCGCGGGGCACTGTACAGAATTGTCCGGGAACGGTTTTCGGTGCGGGACGATTTCGATATAATCGACATCTTCCACTCCACCTATCTCGGCCGCCGGGACATGGTCGCCGGCCTCCAGATACTTCTCCACGACGCGGCGCGGGAAGGCGACGACACCGCCCTCGCCCTCTACGACGCGGCGGCGCGGGAACTCGCCGATATGGCGGTGGGGTTGCGGCGGCATTTTCCCGGGGAACCAGAGCTGCCCGTGTCCTATGCCGGCGGGCTGTTCCGGTCGGGCGGGCTGATACTCCAGCCGCTCCGGCGCGAACTCGAAAGACTGGGAGGGTTCAGGCTGGTGGAGCCGCTCATGCCGCCCGTCCTCGGCGCGGCCTTGCTGGCGGTGGAAGCGTTCCGGCCGGATCGTGTTCCGGCGGTGCGCGAAGGTCTTCTCGCCTCCCGGTCCGGCACGAAAAGGAGCAGGAATGAGCATAACCTACGCTGAAATCATGGCGACGCCGTCGTCGCTCCGGGAAACCGCCGCCTACCTGGCCGGTCGCCGCGGCGATATCGCGAAATTCTTTTCCGGTTCAGGCGATCGGGTGGTTTTTCTCGGCTGCGGATCGAGTTACTGCCTGGCGAAAAGCGCCGCCCGGCTGATGACCATGCACGGCGGGAAACCGGCCTTCGCCTATGCCGCCGGCGACGTCATGCTTCATCCGGACAGCTACCGCGCCGTCTTTGCCGGCGCCGCCGTCGTGACGATATCCCGGTCCGGCAGCACCAGCGAAGTGGTGTTTGCCCTCGACGCCATGGAGGATCGGTGCGCCTTCGATGTACTGACAATAAACTGCGTGGCAGACAGCCCGTTGTCGAAGCGGGGCGCCGTCACCCTCGACATGCCGTGGGCCTTCGACGCCAGCGTCTGCCAGACCCGCTGCGTGTCGTGCCTCTACTACGCCGTCGCCAGCCTGGCGGCGCTGGTTGGCGGCCGGCCGGATATGGACGCGGCGCTCCTGGAGGCGACCGGACGGCTTGACGGCTTCATCCGTGACCATGAACCGGTGTTCGCCGCCGTCGCGGCGGACCCGTGGAAAACCGCCGTCGTCCTCGCCGACGCCGAAATCGCCGGCCTGGCCGAGGAGGGCGCCCTGGCGTACCGGGAAATTTGTCAGCTACCGGGAAGTTTCTTCCATGTCCTCGACTGCCGCCACGGACCGATGGTCCTGTTTGACCCGAAGACCCTTGTCGTCGTCCAACTGACCGGCGCCGGCGATCACGAACTGAACCTGGTCCGGGAAGTCCTCAGGACGGGCTGCCGGGTGGTCGCCGTCAGCGACGAACCGGTCGACATCGACGGCGCCACCGTCATCGTCACCGGCCCGACGGGCGGCCAGACGGCCCGGGGCGTGTATTTTATCCTGGTGAACCAGTTCATCAGCCTGAAGAAATCCGCCGCCACCGGCGCCAATCCGGACCAGCCGACCGGTCTGTCGCCGTGGATTCAACTGTAACGTTATATCCCAATTCAAGCCCATTGACGGGGTCACCGGAAAGGCGACTCCGTCTCCCATTGTACCGGGCCGGAACCTCTCCGACTTTGGATACCTTTCCGTCCGGCGATGAGAAAACGTATCCGTTTGGCGATGAAACAGTCGTTCATTTCTAAAAAAAGCGTGACAAGAAGTGTGATAAGAATACAGTTTAACTGATCGATAACCACCGTTTGCCGCCGGACGCGGCCATGGGTCCGCCCGGCCTGGTTTCACCCAAACCACCGGTTGAAAACAGGCCTGCCGGAACCTTTTCCCCGTCTCACGGGACGAGAGGGCGGGCAGTGGACCGGGGCGTTCCGTGCCGCACAGTTTGCCATGAGACATGCGTTGTTCCATGCACCGGTTCAGCCGCGTTCCGCGTCGGCGGCGCCTGAATCGTTTTCCTTCGACAGCTCCCAGAGACGCCGGGATAAAGGAATGCCAGCATGCCGCGAAAAAGCAAAAAGGTGACGATGAAGGATGTGGCCCGTTTCGCCAATGTCGCCATCGGCACGGTCGACCGCGTTCTGAACAACACCGGTTACGCTTCGCCGGAGAAAGTCCTCGCCGTCAACCGCGCCGTCGCCGAACTCGGCTATGTCCCGAACCGCGCCGCCAGCGCCTTGTCCCGGCACCGGACCGTCAACATCGGCGTCGTCTACCCGAACAAGGAAGTCTATTTCTGGGCCAAACTGAACCGGGGCATCCAGTCTGCCGAAAAGCAGTTCGGACCCTACGGCCTCACCGTCGTCCGCGATTACTTCACCTCCTACAATCCGGATGAACAGGTCGCCTTTATGGAGCGCTTTGTCGAACGGAACAACCTTCAGGGCCTGGCCTTCGTTCCCCTTCACGCCACCGCCTTCAACCCGTTTATCGACCGCGTCATCGACTCCGGGATCCCCGTCGTCACCTTCGACAACGACGCGCCGGCCAGCCGCCGGATCTGTTTTGTCGGCGAGGACGGCATCCGCGGCGGCCGCCTGGCCGGACGGCTCGTATCCCTGTTCCTCGGCGGCAGGGGAACGGTGGCTGTTCTCCGGGGCCAGCCGAATTTCCTCATGATCCAGCAGCGCATTCTCGGCTTTACCGAAAAACTGGCGAAGGAATTCCCCGAGGTCGAGATCGTCCGCTTCTACGACATGTACGAGGAGCGCGACGACACCAGTTATATGCGCCGGGTAAACGACATCCTGGACGACCTGGAGTCGATGCCGGAACCGGTCGGGGCGATTTTCGTGTCGAACGCCCTGGTGAACTTCGTCGGCGTGTCGCTGCGGCTCCGCGATCGGCTCCGGTCGGTGAAGCTGGTCGGGTTCGACTTCACGGACGAGACGGAAACGCTTATCCTCGACGGCACCATATCGGCCGTGGTGGCGGCGGATCTGGAGGAGAAGGGCTTTACCGCCATCCAGATCCTCTACGAATACATATACGACGACAAAAAGCCGGAAAGCCAGTTGTATATCACCGACTTCGACATCAAAATCCGGGAGACGCTGGAATAGCCATGCCACCACACCGCCCGACCCGGCAGCCCGGCCGGAAGCGGGGCGCCGGGACGTTCGGAGAACGGGTTATCGCCTTCAACCGATCCCTGGCCCTTGACGCCCGCCTCCCGGACGGCATCCGGGCGATGAATCCGTTCCGGGAGGACGACGACGCCCTCGCCGCCTCGTCGGCGTTTTACCGGAAATATTACAACGACGACCGCCCGCGCCGCCTCATCCTCGGCATCAATCCCGGCCGATTCGGCGGCGGCCTGACCGGCGTGCCGTTCACCGATCCGAAACGGCTCCGTGACCGCTGCGGCATCGACGCCTACCGCGGCCCGGACGCCCACGAACCGTCCAGCGTTTTCGTCTACGAGGTGATCCGCCGGTACGGCGGGGAGGAGGCGTTTTACCGGGATTTTTACATCAATTCCATCAGTCCCCTCGGCTTTACGGCGCCGGGAAAACGCGGCGGCGAGGTGAACTGCAACTATTACGACCGGCGGGATCTGGCCGAGGCGGTGACGCCGTTCATGGTCGACTGCCTGCGGCGGCAAATAGCCTTCGGCATAGACACCCGGGCCTGCATCTGCCTCGGTTTGGGGAAGAACGCGCGGTTTGTCGAAAAACTCAATGCGGCGCACCATTTCTTCGACCGGGTAATCCCCCTCGAACATCCCCGCTACATTATCCAATATAAATCGAAAAGCCTGGACGCCTACGCGGACAAGTACGTCACGGCGCTTCGGGAGGTAACGTGCGAAAAAGGAATATGACGAACCGGAATCATTATAAACGCCGGCACCTGACCGCTTCGTCAGGTGCCGGTTTTCATTTTCAGCGTTTTATGGGGGTTTCAGGGACTTCTCCACCGCAGTGAACGATATTTCACAGTACTCTAGAAGTCGCCGAAGTCGTCCTCAAGCGGAATAATGTCGTCCGGGCGCATCACGCGTTCGCTGCCGGCCGGGCGCGGCTCGCGGGGCGGCGGGGCGCTTCGGGCCGGTTCGTGATGGC
>JAJQFC010000198.1 GCA_021201355.1 Planctomycetaceae bacterium
CGTGCCGGCGATGAGCCGGCGGGGAGCAATCCCGAGCGATTCGTTCCGGGGTGAAATGGCCCGGGGAGGCGGGAGGCGTCGCATCCGGTTTCGCCGGACCGGGTGCCGCCGCGTTGCGTGGCCGGGACGAATTCCGCCGTCGTCTTCACGCCTGATGAAGTGCGAAAAACCCCGGTTTTTATGGTAATTTTTTACCGATTCTTGACGAACCGTCCCGGCTCGGGCATCCTGAAGAATAGGGAAGCGGCTTTATGCCGTCGTCTCGCCCCGGGTACTTTGGCTGACGGTTCGACGATGTGAACGCAGCTTTCAGCACGGGTGAGACGTCCTTGCCAGTATCGGAAAGGAACCGCCGCATGCACGCACCAGTCAATCTGCCGCTTCTCACCGACGGGTACAAGCTGACCCACCACGCCCAGTATCCGAACGGCACCGAGGCGGTCTACTCCTACTTCGAATCCCGGGTCGGCGCCACCTATTCGGAGACCACCTTTTTCGGCCTTCAGTATGTTTTGAAACGCTATTTCGTCGGACCGGTGGTCACGGACGACGACATCGACGTCGCCAAAAAGTTTACCCGGGACTACTTCAACCAGGACGGGTTGTTCAACGAAGCGATGTGGCGGCATATCGTCCGGGAGCACGGCGGACGGCTGCCGGTCCGCATCCGCGCCGTGCCGGAAGGGCTGGCCGTGCCGACGGCGAACGTCCTCGTCACGGTGGAAAACACCGACCCGAAATGTTACGCCCTGACGAACCATCTGGAGACGGTCTTGTCGCACATCTGGTATCCGTGCACCGTGGCGACCTTGTCCCGGAAAATCCGGGCGCTTGTTGAACGCTTCCTTCTGGACACGGCCGGGCCGGAGACGACGGCCCGCGCCCTCCCCTTCATGCTCCATGATTTCGGCTACCGGGGGGTCGAGGCGGTGGATGCGGCCGGCATCGGCGGCGGCGCCCACCTCGTAAATTTTCTCGGCACCGACACCGTGAGGGGCATTGAGACGGCGATGACGTTCTACAACGAACCGTCCGTCTGCGGCACGTCCGTGCCGGCCACCGAGCACAGCGTCATGACCGCCCTCGGCCGCGAGGGGGAACGGGAAATGTTCGAGCATGTCCTGTCCCTCTACCCGACCGGCGTCGTGTCCATCGTCTCGGACAGTTACGACATTTTCGCGGCGGTCCGGGACATTGTCTGCGCGCCGTCCTTCAAGGAGCTCGTTCTCGCCCGAGACGGCGTTCTCGTCGTCCGGCCGGATTCCGGCGACCCGGTGACGACGATTCTTCGCTGCCTCGACATTCTGGCCGACGGCTACGGCGCGACGGCGAACGACCGGGGCTACCGGGAACTCCATCCGAAGGTTCGCCTCCTCTGGGGGGACGGCATCGATTACGACGGCATCTACGACATCCTGAACGCCCTCAAAAACGCGGGCTGGTCGGCGGCGAACATCTCCGCCTTCGGCTCGGGCGGCGGACTGCTCCAGAAGATGGACCGGGACGTCCAGCGCTTCGCCTTCAAGTGTTCGGCGCAAAAGCGGGACGGGGTGTGGCACGACATTTTCAAGAATCCGCTGGACACGACAAAGGCGTCGAAAAAGGGCCGCCTCGGCCTTGTCCGCCACGGCGACGGGTTCCGGACCGTGCCGGAGGCGGAGGCGGGGGACGGGGACGTTCTTGAAACGGTGTTTGAGGACGGCGTCCTTCTTCGCGACATGACGTTCGCGGAGATTCGGGAAAATGCCGGGAAATAGCCGTCCGCGACCTCCCGCTGTCTGTACGCGTCCGCAGTCGCTGCCGAACCGCGTTTCGATGGCTCTACGCGGATCGTGTGTGTTTTACATGGAAAACTTTATACCTTTCGTGCATGGAGTATTTCATATGGCATAGGCTTATTTTTACGAAAGAGAGGGGACGTATGGCTGTCTACATTTGTATCGAGTGCGGCTACGAGTACAACGAGGACAAGGAAGGAACGCCGTTCGCCGATCTTCCGGACAACTGAGCCTGCCCGGTCTGCGACGCGCCGAAGGCGTGTTACAAGGCGGCGGCGGCCGAGGCGCCGAACCAGGAAGGGGCGCGGCAACTGGACAAGACCCGGGACGACGTCGAGGAATGGATGGCGGACATCGTCCGGATGGCGGAGACGGGCGAATCCATCGACGAGGCGATGCGGACGCGGAAGCCGGTCATATCGTGGGACGACATCCTGTTTCTGGGCGGTCAACTGGCGAATCCGCCGCTCATGTCCGACGACCCGGTGCGGACGGAGACGGTCATCGGGCCGAAGGCGGACAAGCCCCTCGTCATCGACACGCCGGTCTATGTCAGCCACATGTCGTTCGGCGCGCCGTCCCGCGAGGCGAAAATCGCCCTTGCCAAGGGAAGCGCCATGGCCGGGACGGCGATGTGTTCCGGCGAAGGCGGGATTCTCGAAGAGTCCATCGGGAACGCGAACCGGTACATTTTTGAATATGTCCCGAACCTCTACAGCGTCACGCCGGAGAACCTGAAACGCGTCGACGCCATCGAAATCAAAATCGGCCAGTCCGCCAAGCCCGGCATGGGCGGCCACCTGCCGGGCGACAAGGTGACGCCGGAAATCGCCGCCGCCCGGGGGTTTCCGGTCGGGCAGGATATCCTGAGCCCCTCCCGGTTCAAGGACATCACCACCCCGGCCGATCTCGCCCGCCGCATCGACGAATTGCGGGAAATGTCGGAGGGACGGCCCATCGGCGTGAAGATTGCGGCCGGACGCATCGAGGAGGACATCGACTTCATCCTCTCGGCCGGGAACGCCGACTTCATCACGGTGGACGGCAGGCCGGGCGGCACCGGGTCGGCGCCGAAATTCATAAAACATTCCACGTCCGTTCCGGCCATCTTCGCCCTCCACCGGGCCAGGCGTCACCTCGACCGGCGCCGGGCCGAGGGCGTGTCCCTCGTGGTGACGGGCGGATTCCGGATATCCCCGGACATCGCCAAGGCCCTCGCCATGGGCGCGGACGCCGTCGCCATCGCCACCGCCGCCCTCATAGCCGTCGGCTGCCGCCAGTTCAAGATGTGCAACACCGGACGTTGCCCGTACGGGATTACGTCGCAGGATCCGGAACTGCGGAAGAACATCGATACGGATGCTTCGGCGCGGCGGCTGGCGAATTTCCTCAACGTCACCACCTGGGAACTGGCGACGTTCGCCCGCATCACCGGGCGGTCAAGCGTGCATGACCTGTCCACTGAAGACCTGTGCACGGTGAATTCGGAAATCAGCAGCCATACGGATATCCGCCACGCCTGAGCAAACAAATCGCGTCGGGATACTGGTACGACGTTCAAAAAAGACGCCCCGGGCGCGGTGCCCGGGGCGTTTAGCGTAATACATGTAAAACCGAACGGGATGGCTGTTACACGCCGAGGGCCATGCCGCGCGCACCGAAGACCGGGTATTCAGCGAGGGCGATGTAGGCGCGTTCGGCGGGGATGCCGAGGATGCGCTGGAAGATTTCGTAACTGCCTTCGATGAACTTTTTCTTCTGATCCGCTTCGGCGGTGCCGTAGAGCTTCAGGTCCATGAACAGGATCTGCGCCCCTTCCTGGCCGGCGGCGACCATCGACACCTTGTCATGGAAGCCGATTATGAGGTTGCTGACGCTCTTTCCCGGAATAACGGTGATGAGCTGCGCCATTTCGCGGGAAATCGCTTCGCGTTGTTCCGGTGACAGCGCCACCCCGGTGGTGATTGACAAATACGGCATGGTCCCCTCCTCTGCAATTCATGGTGTACGATAGGTCGGTCACGGTTTTGCCCCGGGGCGCGGGCGGCGCGCACCGGCCGGCAAAAACCAGGGGACTATCGTACCGGATGGGACGCGTCCCGGCAAGGAAACACCGTCTTTCAGGAGACGTTGCCGCCGCCACGCTCACCGCTCGTCAGGGACCGGCGTGCACCGTCGGGGCCGTCGCCACCGGAGCGCGGCGCGGCCTGGCCACCGGCGGGCCCCAGCCGCCGGGAGGCGCCTGTTCCGTCACGGTCGGGGTGGACGGCCTCTCGGGCGGCGTGGCGGCCGGGATGAACGGGACGGTCGGGTACGGCGTCGTGACACCGTAGTTGTATCCCGGACCGGCGCCGTAGCCGTAGCCGTAGGCGGTGCCGCCGTACGGGTTGAACCAGTCCCAGGGCGTGCGGCGGCCCGGCGTCCGGCGGTAGCCGTAGCCGTCGACATAGGTGTAAAGATCGCCGGAACGGCGGTTGATATATTGGGACGGTCGGCGCGGGACATAGGGCTGGTAGGGGACGGCGCCGCCGGCGACGTACCTGGCGTCGTCCGGCACGAGGCGCGGATCTTCGCCGTTATTCAGGGATTTATAGACCTGAATGAAGGCGCGGACCTGGTCGGCCCGGTCGAGGCGGTCGTAGTCCGAGGCGCGTTCACCAAGGGCGATGCGGAAGTTCGGGTTGATGACTTCGTCCAGGGCCTTCGGAGCGAGGACGTATTCGCCGGCCCGGGCCGAGCCGGTTCCGACGGCCGCGACAGCGACGGCCGCGACAACGGCGGCGGCGGCGAGGGCGAGGCGCGGGAGTGCGTTTGTCTTCATAGTGATTCCTTTCATCCGGCGGCGCACCGGCCGCCGACCCCCACATATACCTGTCCGACACGACGGGACGGCCTCGCGGGCGGCGGCGGCGGGTCGGGACGGGGGCGTTTCCCGGCTTGTGCTGGACAGTCCTTTTGGTACAATGCCATTCCCGCCGCACGCGGGGTGTACCCTATGGAAGGAGCGTCATGCGCTGGTTCGACAGTGAGAGGCGAATCGCCGTCACCGGCCTCGCCGGAGCGGGGAAAACGGTGTTTCTGTTGTCGCTCCTCCAGCACATGGAGCACTTCGACCCGAACCGTTTTCATATCGCCCACGGCGCCCGCCTGTCCGGCTTTCAGGAACTGCCGCCGGGCGGCTCCTTCGCCCCATTCCCCCGCACCCGCATGCGCGCCCGCCTCATGGAGCGGCAGAACGTCGCCTGGCCGGAAAAGACCCGGGACATCTACCATTACCGCTGCTCCTTTGTCCATTCCGGCCTGAACCTGGCGAGCCGACTGTGGAACACCCTCCGCCACGGCGCCTGGCTGTCCCGGCGGGTGGAATGGGACATCCTCGATTTCCCCGGGGAACGGCTGTCCGACTCCCTTATCGCCCGTCACGACAGCCTCGCCGGCTGGTCCGACGAACTCCTCGACCTCTGGGATTCGTACGACCGGATCAGGGAAACGATGGCGGAATACCGCCGGCTCCTCGCCGGGACGGTGCCGCCGGTGGACGTCGCCATCACGGACACTTATAAAAAATGCCTCGCCGCCATGGTCCATAACAAGAACCAGATGATCACCCCGTCCACCTTCATGCTCGGGACCGGGGACGGCGGCGTCCTGACGGCGGAGGACATCCTGGCGCACGGGCGCGGGCGGACGTCGGGACTCCCCGGTGCGGAATTTTCGCCGCTCCCGGCCGAATTCCGGGCCGCGAATCCTGGCGTCGCGGGGCGGTTTTCCGAATACTATGCCCGCTATCGGGAGGAAGTCATCCTGCCCCTGTTCGCCGCCATCAACGGCTGCGACAGCCTCCTTGTCCTTATTGACGTGCCGGGGATTCTGTCCGGCGGGGTCGGACGCTACAACGACACGAACCACCTTATCGAAACGCTGGCGAGTTCGATCATTCCGTCCGGGCTGTTTTCGAACAATGTCGATAAAATCGGCTTTGTCGGGTCGAAGGCCGACATGATCCATGCCCGCGACCAGGACAACCTCCGGGAACTGGTCGAGGATATGATGCGAATAGCCATGAACAAGCAGCCGGACATCCGCCGGGCCGAATCGTTTGTCGTGTCGTCGTGGGTGTCGGCGGAATCGGTTGATTTGGACGACGGCTCGCGGGCGCTCCGGGGCATCCCGGCCCGCGACAGCGAGGTCAGGGTGTTCCGGGTGCCGGAACTGCGGCCGGACTGGCCGGCGGACTGGCCGGCGGAAGATCCCCAGTACAGCTACCCCCGGCTGTCGCCGCCGCCGTTGGCGAACCGGTTCATGGCGCCGGAACAGCGGAATGTGGACAAGGTGTTTGATTTTATCATGACGTGAGTGGGGCCGTTGCGACGTGTTTGCTGTGAGTGTGGATGATGCGTCAAGAAGTGAAAACGAATTCCATTTTCCCGAAAGATTCCCGGACATTTCTGACAGATACTCGGTGAGCGGACGCCGGACGGCGGCCGCGCTCCTTCATGAAAATTTTAAAAAAGTTGGTTATGGCCTGTCGGCCGGTACGTCGCCTTTACGCGGGCGATCGCCGACATGGAACAGCCACCGAAAGGGGAAACGCGCATGGATCTTGCCGGTCGCGCCAAGATGTTGTGGGATCTTTTCACCAAGGGCGGCATGACCCGGACCGACAAGCTGGTCCTCGTCCTGGCCCTTCTCTACACCCTGTCGCCCCTCGACATTATTCCGGATGTTATTCCCATCGCCGGATTCCTCGATGACCTCATTGTCGTCATCATGTCCCTCCGGCACGTCACCAACAAAAACGCCGGGTCGAACGAGAAGGACGATCCGTCCAAACCGGTCGATGCGAAAGTGATTGGTTGAACGGGATTTTTCCTGTCCCTGTCTGGATGTGATTCTTTTATCCATTAAACAGCCGCCGCCTCGGTCATCCGGGCGGCGGCTGTTTTTATTCTGTAGTGCGACGGAGAGGTTGTCCAGGCTTAGGCCTTCCCGGCGGAGCCGAGCATGTCCATCCAGCGGGCAATCACTTCCAACGTCTTTTCCGTTCCCATCCGCTTCGCCACCGCCCACCAGGTTTTCCCGGCGTTCATCGTCGGGATGTAGGTGGAGTTGAAGGCGCTGGCGATTTCCGACGCCACGTTGACCTTGGCGATGCCGAGGCCGACCGCCCGCTTCAACTGGTCCTCCGGCGTGCCGGAACCGCCGTGCAGGACGAGGGGGACCGGGACGGCGTTCCGGATTTTTTCCAGGAGGTCGAATTCAAGGGTCGGGGCTTTTGTGTAGAGGCCGTGGGCGTTTCCGATGGAGACGGCGAGGAAGTCGCAGCCGGTCCGCTCGACGAATTCGCCGGCCTTTTCCGGGTTGGTGAATTCGCTCTTGAACGACTTGTTCCCTTCGTGGCCGATGTCGTCGACCCGGGTCAGGGCGCCGAGTTCGGCCTCGACGGAGACGCCCCGGTCGTGGGCGAATTTGACCACCTCTTTGGTCAGGCGGACGTTTTCCTCGAAATCGTTTTGCGAACCGTCAATCATGACGGACGGGAAGCCGGCTTCAATGGCTTCGGTGATTTCGGCCATGGTCCGCGCGTGATCGAGGTGCAGGGACAGGTCGACGCCGTGGAGATCGGCGAGGGCGGCGGCGACCCGGACCGTGGCGGCGGCGCCGAGGACGGCGTGCTCACTCGGGGCGCAGATGGCGAGAAGGGGGGACCGCTTTTCCTTCCCGACCCGGATGATGGACTGGAGCGTTTCGGCGTTGAAGCCGTCGAAACCGCCGACGGCATAGCCGCCCTTGTAGGCGGCGGCGAGCATTTCCTTCATGCTGATGAGTGACATTGGATCTCCATTTTTGTGTGCGGCGCTACTCGTACAGGGTCTGTTTTTCTTTTCGCATTTGCCGGCGCTTTTCGCCGGATTTGAAATAGTTGATTTCCTCCTCCGTCTCCGGAATGAGGGGCGGCACCGGACGGGGACGGTTGTTTTCGTCCAAAGCGACTTCGATGACGAAGGCGGTGTTGATGAGCCGCCGGGCGCCGGTTCGCATGTCCTCGACGTAACTGTCTATCCGCACCTCCATCGAGGTCCGGCCGACATAGGTCATGCGGCCACGCATGACGACGACCTCGCTCTGGTAGACGGATTCGCGGAAATTCAGGTTGTCGATGGCGGCGGTGGTTATCCGCATGCGGCAGTGCCGCGTCGCGACAATGCCGGCAATGGTGTCTATCCACATCGCCAACTGGCCGCCAAACAGCGACCCGTGGCCGTTCAGGTGCTGCGGCATGACTATGTACACCTGTTCCGTTTCGGATTCGCAGACGCGTCTTCCTTCCATATTCCTTCACTCCTCTTCCGGCCGCGCCGGGCTATTGTGGCATCCGCCGGCACCGCGAATGTTTTTACTGTAACCGTCCCGCTCACCGGATACGCTCCGGACAGTGATACCATCCGCCCGTCACGGCGTCCATAGGGTGGGTGGAAGTCGTCCCGGAAATTGCGTCATAACTGCATGCGGTCCCGCTCCACCATCCGCACTTCGTAGGCGAGGCTGTCCAGGGCGAGGGACAGCATGCCGGCCTGGCAATCGGGGCCGGCGTCCGGGTTGACGAGGATGTCCGGGAGGTGTTCGTCCGGGATAGTGCGGCGGCAGAGGTCGAGGACGGCAGCGCCGGATTCGCCGATTGCGCCGTCCCCGGAGAGGACGACGACATCCGGGTTGACGACGGCGACGAGGGCGGCGACGAGGTTGGCGGTGCGTTCGCGCCGTTCCTCCGGCGTCAGGGCCGGAATGTCCTTCCGGCCGGGAATCGGGATGTGGGCGATTTCTCCGGCGAAATTGGTCTTTCCTTTAATAAGCGTGCCGTGGGCGATGATGCCCGCCCCTTCGCAACTGTCCCCCGGGATGGCGACGTAGGCGAGGCCGGTGATGGCGCCGGCGGCGACGTCCCGGTAATACCCGACGGCGGCGAAGTTCATGTCGTTTTCCACCACCGCCTCGATGTCGGCGGTGCGGCGGACCATTTCCTCGACCGGCTGTCCGGCCCAGCCCCGAAGATCGCAGGTCGAGACGGTGCCGTTGACGACGACCCCGGGGATGGCCACCGCCGCAGTCTTGATACGGGGATATTTTCCGACGAGGTCGGCGACGACCCGGAGGACGTACTCCGGGGAGACGTGGTCCTGGACCGCGTGGTCTTCCGCCACCAATTCCCCGGCGGCGTTCCTGACCGTCCAGTCGAGCCGGTCGCCGCCCCGGCCGGTGGCGGGGAGAAGGAGGGCGACCAGGGTGTGGTCCGGGTTGTAGGCGAAGGACCGGGCCGGACGGCCGCCGGCGGAACGGCGCTCCTCGCGTTCCAGCACTTCGCCGGAACCGAGGAGTTCGCCGATGATGTTGGTGCAGGTGGCGAGGCTGAGGCCGGTGAGGCGCGCCAGCTCCGCCAGGGTCGCCTCCGGAACGGCCCGGAGGGCGTCCAGGAGGATCTTCGTGTTAATTTGCCTGAGCATGCCGGCATTGCCGCTGCGCGTCTTCATGCCGGGTCGGTCCCCTTCTCCACCTCCGGCGCGAACAGGCTCCGGGCCGCCGCCGCGCTGGTGACGGTCAGGGCCTTCTCGGCCAGGGTCCGGAGACGGGCGGCGTCGGCATTCCGGATCAGCCGCTTTATCGGGCCGACCGAATGGACGTCGACGCTGAGGCGGTTGACGCCGAGGCCGACGAGGGCGAGGGCCCCTTCCGGATCGGCGGCCAGTTCGCCGCAGACGGAAACGGACTTCCCGGCCGCCTGCCCCGCCCGGGCTATCCGGCCGATGGCGGCGAGGACCACCGGGTGCATGCCGTCCGCCAGGTAGGCGAGATCGGCCGACCCGCGTTCGGCGCACATCAGGTACTGGGTGAGGTCGTTCGAGCCGATACTCATGAAGTCCACCCGTCCGGCAATCGCTTCGGCCTGGTCCACCGCCGCCGGCGTCTCCATCATGACGCCGCGCCCGACCGGCCAGGCGTGGTCGCGGCCGGCGGCGGCGAGGGCCTTATGGGCGTCTTCGAGGAGGGCGTAGAACTCGTCTATTTCCTCGAGGATCGCCACCATCGGCGCCATGATGCCGATGCGCCAGGCGCCGTCGTCGGTCCGGTCCATGCCGGCGCCGGCGACGAGGATGGCTTCCATCTGGGTGCGGAGGACGTCCGGTCGGCGGCGGGCGAGGCGGATGCCCCGGATGCCGAGGAAGGGATTGGCTTCGGTCGGCAAACCGAGGAACGGGAGATCCTTGTCGCCGCCGGCGTCCAGAGTGCGGACAATGACCGGTCTTCCCGGCACGGCGGCGAAGACGGCCTTGAGTCCTTCGACCTGTTCGTCGATGTCCGGTTGCCGGGGGCTTCCGAGGAAGGCGAATTCGGTCCGGAGAAGGCCGATGCCGTCGGCGTCGTAGCCGCCGGCGACGAGGTCCACGACGCTGTCGCCGACATTGGCGAGGACCGGGACAGGAACGCCGTCCGCGGTGGCGGCGGGGCCGTGGCTGGCGGCCCGGTCCCGCTCCCTGGCTTCGTCGTAGCGGCGGCGGCGGCGTTCGTTGAACGCCGCTACTTCGTCCGCGGTCGGGTTGACAATCACCTCCGCC
>JAJQFC010000274.1 GCA_021201355.1 Planctomycetaceae bacterium
ACATTATCCTGATGGGCGAGATGCGCGACCGCCAGACCATCGCTTTCGGTATCACGGCGGCGGAAACGGGACACCTCGTTTTCGCCACCCTCCACACGAACAACGCCGTCCAGACCCTCGAACGTCTCCTTGACATGACGCCGCCGGAAGTGCGGGACGCGACGCGAACGCAACTCGCCATGCTGCTCCGGGGCATAATCTGCCAGCGGCTTCCGGCCAAAATCGGCGGCGGCCGGGTGGCGGCCCAGGAAATCATGGTTGTGAACGAGACCATCCGCCAGCTCATCGCCGAGAACAAGCTGTACGGCATCGAGGATGCCATAGAGGACGGCGCCTATTACGGCATGCAGACCTTCAACCAGGCATTCGTCAACCTCATTAACCAACGCGTCATTACCCCGGAGACGGCGCTCCAGAACACGGAAAACCCCACCGAACTGGAACTCCTGTTCAAGGGGATACGCAAGGGTTCGTCCTTCGACGGCTTCGGCGAAGGCACCCAGGCGGACCTGAAAACAGACATAACCGTCGATACGGGCGAAGGCGGGAACGAGGCGGATGGCGACAAGGGCAGGGGTTGGTAGGAACGATTTCGTAAACTCACTGTGGCGGTCAAAAGCACCGGCCTTACGCGATATCATCGCTGTGGTGCCGCTCTCGTGATCAGAGGAGGAGAAGCACTGTTTCGGTGCCGGTCCTCAAAGACAAGCCAGGTTCAATCTATCTTGACAGCCTATACCAACAATCCGAATGCCTGAACTTATATTCGGTTGGGGATACGCAGTTCGGATATGAGTACGTGCCGCATAAGGAACCGCCGCTCGGTTGCCGCTTCAGCCGTTCAACGGCAGCCGCGCCATCGGTGCATACACCGGTCCGGTTCGCCGCAGGCTGCTCATGAACACCACCACCGCGTCGACGTCGATGTAGCCGTAGACCTTGTCCTCGAGCCCGGCGACGGCGTCGGACAGGCCGTAGGCGTCCGCCGGCTGCTTAACCCGGCCGAGGGTGAAGTGCGGCTTGAAAGGACGGCGTTCCGGTTCATACCCAAGATCGACAACCGCGTCCTCGACCGCGCCGGCCAGCGTGATTGCGTCGTCCCGGCCTTCGCCGCACCCGGCCCACACCACCCGGGGATGGCGCCAGTTTGGGAACGCGCCAATGCCTTTCACTTCGAGAGGGAAGGGCGGAAGCGGATCGACCGCTTCCGCGATGGCGTCGAACAGTTCCGCCAGGTCGTTCTCCTTGATATCCCCGAGAAAACGGAACGTGAGGTGAAGATTGTCCGGCTTGGCCCATTTCACCAGGGGCGCGGCGGCGGCGCAGGCGGCGATCTGCCTGGCCAGGCCGTTCCGGACCGGTTCGGAGAGTGCGGCGGCTATGAATGTCCGTATCATGTCCTGGTACTCCGGATAGGCATGCGTGAGAGCCGGACCCGGCTATTCGGTCCGCCCCGGTTTCTTCATGACATGGACATACGGCCCGCCCGGCACCTGGAACCCTTCGCCGGTTTTCCGATAGCCCATCTTCGAATAAATGTGGAAATTCTCCTCACTCCTCTCGCCGCAATCCAGGACATACCCGTCCGCGTCAGGGAATGCCGTCTCCACCGACCGGACCATGGCCTGGCCGATGCCCCGGCCCTGGACGTCCGGGTCGACAGACAGTCTTCCCCAGTATATCCATCCGTCTTCGAGCGGTTTAATTCGCATGGAGGCGACGACACGCCCGTCGTATTCTCCCACGTACAACTGCTTGCCTTCCTCTTCTTCCCGGACTATCGTCTCCGGCGTCTCCTTGAACGGCGGCAGGTCGTCGCCGTATAGCGGCGCCTCCTTCAGGCGATAGGCGCGGCGCTGGATGTCGAGGACGGTTTCGTAATCCTCCCGTTTCCCCGGACGGAAAGTGATCGCAGTCGGTTGTTTGGTCGGTGACAATGTAATCTCCCGCTGGCAATAGCCCTTGAAAATGTGTAGTATTGGACCGGGTATAGGTTTGACGCGCGCCGGAATCCCGGAATCCCGTATCCGACGGGACTGACGGCCGGTTGTCAAACCATGGCAAATCGCTATTATTTCCTTCCGGTACCGGTTGGGCAAGAGCAGTTTCTGAAAAAAAGATCACGCGGAGACCACCATGAAGTATATCCTTATCATTCCGGACGGCGCGGCGGACGAACCCATTGAAGAGCAGGGCGGCAAGACCGCCTTCGAACTCGCCGCCACGCCGGCCATGGACCGCATCGCCAGGGAAGGCCGCCTCGGCCGCGCCCTCACCGTTCCGGAAGGCTGCAAACCCGGTTCCGATGTCGCCAACCTCTCCCTCTTCGGCTATGACCCGCGCGTCGGCTTTAACGGCCGCGCCGCCCTCGAAGCAGCCTCCCTCGACATCACCGTCCCGGAGGGCGATGCCGTTTTCCGGGCCAATCTCGTCACCGTCTCGCCGGAACACGTCATGGTCGACTATTCCGCCGGCCACATATCGACGGAGGAAGGCCGGGAAATTATCGAACACCTCCAGAAGGAACTCGACGTCGACGGCATCACCCTTCATCCGGGCGTCGGCTACCGTCACATCTGCCTGATGGAAAACGCCGGGTCCAGCGTTCCCGAATGCACTCCGCCCCATGACATCGTCGGCGAGGATATCACGGAACACCTGCCACAGGGCCAGTTCTCCTCATGGGTGCTCGAGGTCGAACGGGCCAGCGCCGAAATCATGCCGAACCTCGACGTGAACAAGAAGCGTGTCGAAGACGGCAAAAATCCCGCCACCCAGTTGTGGCTGTGGGGCGGCGCCACCGCCATGACCCTGTCGAACTTCGCCGAACGTCACGGCCTCGGCTCGGCCGGCCTCATCACCGCCGTCGATCTTCTCCGGGGTATCGGGAAACTGGCCGGAATGGACGTCATCGACGTTCCCGGCGCCACCGCCTACCTCGACACCAACTTCGCCGACAAGGGCCGCGCGGCGCTTGATTACATCTACATGCACGACTTTATCGCCGTCCATATCGAAGCCCCCGACGAAGCCGGCCATATCGGCGATCTGGCGGGAAAAGTCAAGGCGCTCGAGGACATCGACCGCCACATCATCGCCCCGCTCCTGGCCATGGCGAATTATTACGGCGATTGGCGGATTCTCGTGGCGCCGGATCACCCGACGCCGGTGGGCACGGGCAAGCACAGCAGTACCCCGGTTCCGTACGCCATGTGGGGGCCGGGCATTGAACCGAACGGCGCCAAGGCCTTTAACGAACGGGAGGCCGAACGGGTGGGCGGCGACACGGTTGACGGCATCGGACTGATGGACGTGTTCATCACCAGCGCCGGAGCCGATTCCGGGACGGCGGACGGCGCGGCGGAAAGCGGCGCATCCGGCGAAGACGTCGACGCGGCGGAAGCGGCTCTCGAGGACCTGGTCGCCGATGTCGAGTCCGGCGCGGACGGCGAGGCATCCGCCTGAGCGCGAGTGAAAAAATTCCCGGAAAAGTAGTTGCATAAAGATGTGAAACCACTATACTAATTCCTCGCAATACGAGCGCCGGTAGCTCAATTGGATAGAGCGACAGACTACGGATCTGTAGGTTAGGGGTTCGACTCCTCTCCGGCGTGCCAAATTAACCACCGCAACCCTCTAGGGTTGCGGTTTTTTTATGACATGGTCGAAATTTCCGGTCCACGGTTTTCGGTTACACCACATAGGAAAAACATGGAGACGTCAGACCCGCATCGCCAGCACTTCCGAACGGAGCCGGAACCCCATTGACTCGTACAGCCGCCGGGCCGCGACATTCCCGTACACGACGTGAATGTCGATAAGGCGGACGTTGTTTTCCTTGGGGTATTCAATCGACAACTCGACCGCCCGGCGGGCCAGGCCGCGGCGGCGAAATTCGGGCGCGACGTAGACGAGATCCACCGACCCTAACCCGTATTCCTGAGAGGCGACGGAGAAGGCGACCAGGTCGTTCCCGGCGAAAAACGCCTCGACCCGGGCATCACCCTTGGTTATCTGTTCGGCAATATGGGGAAGTTCACGGTCGGGCGATACAAGCGGGAAGACACCGCGAAAATCCACGGAGACGGCATTGTGGTGATTTCGGAGCTCGTCAAGGAGCGGTCGGAGAAGCGGCACCTCGCCGGGCGTCAGGTGACGATGGCGAATGCCTTCGGGTATAGCCATAAAAAAATCCCTTTCTACTGCGTCCGACACAGCGCGCCGATACGTGCCCGGCAGTGAAATCATGTCGGAGAGGATGCTATTGTCGGGTCGGAACCTGTCCCGCGCTACGCGTAAATGCGGAACGTCGCCAAAAATTTCTTTCATTCAATCCTTATCGTGGTACCATTGAATGATACACCAATGTTCCCGGGTTGAGTGGAAATTACCGATGAACGGCTTTTTCCGCGCACGGTGTCTGATCCGTTCCGTATCGCCGGCGCAGACGCCTGGGAGTACCATCGGAGGAAGTGGCATGGGATTACAATGTGATGAATGTGGATCGAGCGATTTTGACCTCGTATTCGCAGGCGATTGCACCTGCCACCACTGTGGGAAGTACGTCTCCTTTACGTTTGACCAGGCCATGCGGGAAGCCCGTCACGGCGACCCTCTTTCCCAAACCATTGTCGGCGATTACTATCACGAGGGCCTTGGCGGCGTCCAGCGCGATTTCCGCGTCGCCCAGGAATGGTACCTGAAGGCGGCGAGGCAGAACTTTGCGGCGGCGGAACGGAAAATCGGCTTCGCCTATGAAAACGGCATAAATGTCAGACAGAACATCGACAAGGCTCTCGAATGGTACCTGAAAGCGGCGGCCAAAGGCGATGTCCGCGCCATTTACAGCCTCGGCGTCGTCCACGAGAACTACCGGCTCCATTCAGACCGCGCCGCCTTCCAGTATTATCTCCGCGCCGCCGAAGCCGGGTACCACCGGGCCCAGACCCGGCTCGGGTATTGTTACTATTATGGCATCGGCACCGACGTTGACAAGGAGGCCGCCTTTTTCTGGTACGAAAAAGCCGCCACCGTCGGCAATCCCGAAGCGCAGTACGCCCTCGCTTACTTTTACAAGACCGGCACCGTCGTACCGGTGGACGAGGCAAAGGTCATCGAACTCTATACCGCCGCCGCCGAGGCCGGCAACCTGCAGGCGCTTCTCAGTCTGGCGTCGTGTTATGAAATCGGCGACATGGTTCCGGAAAACTATTCCAAGGCGTTCGACCTGTACAGTCAGGCGGCCAGCACCGGCGACGGCGAAGGCATGGCCTGCCTCGGATACTGTTGGGAAGCCGGCATCGGCGTGGTGCCCGACCACGACACCGCCTTCAACTGGTACCTGAAGGCCGCCGGCACCGGGGATGCCAGGGGGATGTTCCTCCTTGGCTGCGCCTATGCCGAAGGGATTGGCACCGGCATCGATATGGAACGGGCCACGTACTGGTTGCAGTACGCCGCCGACGCCGGCGAAGAACGGGCCCGGGAATTTCTCGACCACCTGCAAAGCACCAACCCGTCCGCCTCCTCCGGAAAGCCGTATCCGGACGACCTCCCCACACTGGACGACGACGGTGAGGAAGCATACGACGCCGACCTGAATTATCAGGATAAAGTGAACGACGGATACGTCAGATAACCGCCGCCCGGCCGCTCCATCGCGGTAAGTGGGTGGATTTTCCCCTTCGCACCGCTCTCACTCCGGGCGGCGACAGGTCAGTGTGGTGATGAACGCGGCATGGCTTTAGGGTAAGGACTATTATGCGCCGTCTTTTCCTCGTTATTGTTCTTCTCACGCCTTTGGCATGCACCGGTTGCCTGGGCGCGTTTGCGTCCAACCAGGCGCGGCGGCAGGCGGCCCGCAGTGCCGACTATTACGTGCGGATTTATGCCGAACCGGAACTGAACGAGTTGCAGGGCAATACCCCCAAGGCCCGGGCCCAAAGCCGCCAGATGCGGAACGACATCGCCGACACCATCGTCCGCACCGGGAATGATCGGTACGACAATCGCGTTGGGGTGAACGAACGCGGGTATATCGTCAATGCGCCGTGACAGTGACGCGATAGGATACTGCCGCGGTCGAGGCGCCGGGAGGCTCCATACGCGATGACACGGATTGGCTTTCTGGTTTTTCCCGACATGCTCCAACTCGATTTCACCGGGGCCTATGCCGTCCTCGCCGCCGGCCCCGACGTCACCGTTCACCTACTCTGGAAGGACGTGAACCCGATCCGGACCAGCGACAAATTGCTGATAACTCCCGACACCGCCATCACCGGCTGCCCCCAACTTGATGTCGTTGTCGTCCCCGGCGGCGGCGGGGTCGTCTCCCTCATGAATGACGGAACCGTCCTCGACTTTCTCAGGCGTCAGGCGGCGGAGGCGCGGTGGGTTACGTCTGTGTGCACCGGCGCATTGGTACTGGGAGCGGCGGGATTGCTTCACGGATACCAGGCGACGACGCATTGGCTGTCCCATGACCTTCTTCCGCTTTTCGGCGCCGAGCCGCGGCGACGGCGTGTCGTCGAGGACCGGAACCGCCTCACCGGGGCGGGGGTGTCGTCGAGCATCGACATGGCGCTGACCCTTGCGGGCAGGCTTTGGGGCGACACTGTCGCCGAGTCAATCCAACTTAATATGGAATACGATCCGTCCCCGCCATACCATGCCGGCAGCCCGGAATCGGCGCCGCGGGAAGTCGTCGCGGCGATGCGCGACCGAAGCCGTGGGCGACAGGCTGAACGGCGCGATGCCGCCATCGCGGCGGCGGAACGGTTACGGGGAGGGTGAAGCTGGTAAGTAAATCATATTTCAAATAAATTACCGTGCCGCATCCCGAGCAGGGTTGCGGCCTTTTACCACCGGTACGGCTGTAAACATGGGAGTGAGCTGGTCCATCTGCCCGAAACGAAAAAGGCCCGGTTCCACATGGGGAACAGGGCCTGAATAACATGGTACCCCGGAAGGGAATCGAACCCCTATCTACAGCTCCGGAGGCTGTTATCCAAAACTCACAACGTCCTATAATATCAACAGGTTATGGTGACGAAAAAATGATAGGGACAGGCCAGGGGACAGTTTCGCATGGTAAATCAATCCAGGCCGCCGGCGGTTCGCAAGCCCCGGTATCGGACCCCGACCTTGCCGAAATGAAAGCCTTGTGGCCGGGCCTTCCTGACCACGTCCGGGCCGGGCTCCTCGCCATGGCGAGGGCTGCGGCGGGGAATTGAAGGCGGCCGCCTCTCTTTGGCGAAAACCCGAATCAACGCAGAGGGGGGTCTATATCGCCCCCCCCCTTTCGCGTATTTAGGTGACCCGATATGAGAGGAATCGATACCGCCACAGCTACCATTGGCGAGTTGTATTACAGTGGATTTCAATTGGAATGCTGTACCAGGACTCTAATTGAGCCGTAACCGACTCGTAATTAATGACTTATTTTTAGGGGCTCTAAATTATACCCACAAATATACCTACATTTGCGAAGGCTTGAAACGCCTTGCAAGGTGAGAAGAGTGTTTTTGACTTGAATCGCCGCATTATATCGCACGGGAATTATTGATCAATAGGCTTTCGCAGAGGTAGCGCCATTCACCGCCTCCGCGACCGCCATCAGCCACACCCTTGATTACACCCACCGAGTTAATTAGCACTCCAGGCCACCGGCGGCATTCCCGCCCCGGTCGCCGAGGGGGTGCCAATGGCATTCGACCATCCACATCAATTGACCCTCAAGCGCCGAAGAACGACGGCCGGGAGTTGCTTCTCGGACCTTCCCATAGTTCGCGACCGTCGCGGCCGAATCATCTACAAGTGGGACGCCTATTACTCGGACTGCGACGATCCCCGCGACCAGCAGAAGCGGGACGTGTGGGAATTGGCCGAGGTGTTGAATTCCGAACGGCGACGTACCGCCGAAGCGCGGGAGACCAACACTGAAGCCCGCCAGCGCCGATTGGATGCCATCCACATCGCCCCGACCGTTAAAGGGCATTATCATCCGACGGATGACGTCGAAGATAATGGCGACGCTTTGACTGCCACGACTGCCGACTACGCCTCAAGCATGACCGCCACCTGAGCACGCCGCAAAACCTCCTCTAAAAAGAATCCGTTTTTCCTCTTGCCTATCGTTACCTATGGGATACGATAGGCACATGAACACCATTCATGAAACTCGGTTCTTCGCTGAATGGCTTCGGCACCTTCCCGACAGGAAAGGCCAGGCCCGTGTCCTCGACCGCATCCGTTCGGCCAGGGCCGGGAATTTCGGCGACAGCAAATCCCTCGGCGATGGTGTGTCGGAAATGCGAATCCATTTCGGGCCGGGATATCGCGTTTACTACGCCCAGGAAGGCCGGCAGGTGTATCTGCTCCTCATTGGTGGCGACAAGAGCGGCCAGAAACGGGACATTCGGAACGCCAAAGAACTATGGAAAGAAATTCAGAAGGGCGAAATATGACCATGATTCGTGAGTTTGACGCGTCGCGGTACCTGGACGACGAGGAGACCATTGCCGAGTACCTTGCGGCCAGCCTTGAAGACCCCGACCCCAATGCCTTTCTGGCCGCCCTCGGCGACGTCGCCAAGGCCCGAGGCATCACGCAATTGTCCAGAGACACCGGCCTCCGCCGCGAAAGCCTGTACAAGACGTTCCAGGCCGGGAGAAAGCCACAGTTCGACACCATCCAGAAAATCACGAAGGCGCTGGGCTTGTCGCTGTCCATCAAGGCGGCGGAATAGGGTCGCTTTTTCTTCATAATGCCGCAGATTGAATGAGCCTGACGTCCTCGTCTTTTTCCAACGCCTCCGTAATTTTCACGCCAACATTCCCGAAGATAGTTGGCCGCCGTCGATAACGATGGTATCTTGATTCTCGCTGACTATCGTGCCGAACAGTAGGTCCGTAAATCAATATTTGTCCCGGAGTGGCCGGAGTCCGAGAGGCCCGGAAATACCCACCTGCGCACACCAGCGCGGCGGCACAGTATTCAGCACCAGACCGGGACTTTATTTGTCATATAATTCGCGGGTCTTCTTTATGGAGGTTCTTTGTGAATTTTGAAAGCCCTATAGAAGAAGAGATGGCGAGGATACTCGAAAAATTTCTAAACCCAGAAATCTCTTTTGAATCACAAACTGAAGTCCAAACGATATGCGGGTTATTCCGCATGGATTTTGTTTTGTCAGATGGAAAATTTAGGGTTGGATTAGAATGCGATGGACGTGAATTCCATAAAGAACGCCACCATCTAGACGAATGGCGAGACGCTGCTATTTTAGGCGATGGTTTGTAGACGAGATAGTGAGAATCCCCGGAAAAGCGATTTTCTATAATCCGAATGCATGTGCTTATTTCCTTTCTAAATGGTATCCACGCTTTTTCACAGAAAGAAGTTTACAAGTACTGAAAAGTATGATTAGGAAGGAGTTGGAAGACGGGGATCTAATTGATCGCGATGAAATGGATGCTGTGGTTTATTTTAATGATGGGGACGGCAACCGAATAACAGATCTCTGTTTTATTAGAAGATTTTATAGAGTGCCTCCTCCAGGTCGAGACGAATTTCTACATGTGCTTTATAACTTCGCCGTTAAAAAAGGTGGTGGCAGCCCGGATGAACTTCATAAAAAATGGCTGCAACGCAACGCATATATAGACCAGTGATTTCAGGTATTTTCCGGACCGTTGTGCCATGAGGCACAGAAAAGCGGAGCCGCCGGGAGGCACCCCGACAGCCCCTTGACCGCCTCCCCACTGGAGCGGGAGGAGACGGCCCATTATATCATCGGCCAGGCACGGCCGAATACTGGAGTGAATCATGGAAAGAACGGAAAGAATTGCCGTACTGGATCGTCTGGGAAATGTTCAAAAGGACAGCGCAGGGATTAAAGTCACAGACGACATGTTGATCCGCGACCCCGACGGTAACATCATCACGGCGCCGGAGCAGAGCGACGCCATCGGTATGATCAAGAAATGTTTGGGCATCAACTTCGAGACGGTGCCTTTCAACCCCGACGACGGTGATGATAGCGTCCCGATAATCGCCTTCCTGAAGCCTAGCCCGAGAAAAGTCACCATGTTGCAGCGCCAAGCCGTAGCCGTCCTTGCCTGGCAAGCGAGGAACTATTACCCGGCAATCAGTCGCGACATGACCCACGTCAAAGACCTTCTCATTCCTTCCGCCTTCAACGAGGTAGATACCACCCCGCATCCCCACCACGTCATTCACCGGGAGTTTTACACCGAGGAGGACGCGTTTCGGCTGGCCGAGGTTGCCGAGAGGATTTTCGAGGCCCAGGTCAATGTCTTCGAAGACGATGACAAATGGTACGTCGCAGTCAACAGCGATTGCCCAGAGTTGGGGAATATGGAAGAC
>JAJQFC010000146.1 GCA_021201355.1 Planctomycetaceae bacterium
CACCATCCGGAATCCGGGCCAGTGCCGCCGGCCGTTTCGTCTTCCGCGAGGCGCCCCGCAACCACAGCTTTTGGCCAAAGCTTTATTACGACGGGGATGGTAACGGCGTTCACTCGCTGGCGATCATCTTTTTTGGGTATTATTTTTCTTCTTGTTTTCTTTTTCTTTTGGACAGGCTGTCCCGCAGCATCAAGAAAGGCCCAACCGGGATTTCCGGCTGGACCTTTTTTGCTGAGAGTTACACATCTTTACCGATATATCAGAACGGGCAAATCAAGCTTAACGTCGCGGTGTGGGCGCTCGTGTCCTTGCCGAACGTGCCGTCGTAGCCGACGCCGACGATGGCGCGTTCGTTGATGGCGTAGGAGACGGCGGCGCCGACCGAACCGATTGTCCTGTCCATGTTGGCGCGGTGCGAGAAGTGGACCACGCCAGGAGCGACGGCGCGGCTGGCGTAGCCGGGGAGGTCGTCCCGGGTCGTCCGGTGGTTGATGCCGCCCCGGAGACTGAAGCCGAGCGGGCCGTTCTGGTACGACAACTTCATGCCGCCGGAGACGAGGTGGGCCCAGAGGTTGCTGTCCGATCGGACGTCGGCGCCGGCCGGCCAGACGTTCGCGTCCTTGACGACGACGTAGAGGCTTCGCCAGCCCGCGTAGGGGGTGAGCTTCCAGTTGGAGCAGCCGAGGTCGAAGTCTTTTTCATACCAGGCCATCAGCGACGTGACGTTCGTGCCGCTGCTGTCGATGGAGCGGCGTTCGACAGCGCCGTTCGTCGCGACGACCCGTTCGTGGCCGGAGGCCCGGTCGAAGCCGGCGATGTACGAAACCTGCAGGCGGCCGAACTTGCCGAAATTGAACTCGGGCAGGATGCCGAAGACGTTCGAGTGCCAGCGGGCGTCCTCGAAACCGCCTTTATCCGCGCCGCGTCCCATCGGCATGCCGCCGGTGACGTTCATGAAAGCGTATTCGTACATGAAGGCGACGGACAGGAGATCGGTGAAACGGCGGTTGTAAATGACCGTCGTGCTGACGCCGTTGGCGTGACCCTTGGACATTTGCAGATTGTCGCTGCCGACCTTGAAATTGGCCTGATCGTTCCGCGAATGGTGGTATTGGGGCATGATGACGAGGACGTTTTTCGGCGGCTCGGGCGCGCAGGCCGCTTCCGTCCAGGTCTCGTACGGCTGTTTGACTATGACCGCCGTTTCCGGCGCGGCGTTCTCGGCCTGCTGGAGCTGCCGGTAATACTCGACTTCGCTGAATTCCTCCGCCGACGCCGACACCGAGGCCAGCAGAACGGCGATCCCCACGTAGATAATGCGCTTCATTTCTCTCCTCCCAATTTTCGAAAATCATCCGTGACGTACTTCGAGTCTATCCGGATAATGAACGGGGACGGGTGTCCGTGGGGGAAACGCCCGGCCAAATCGTTCGTTATCCGGATATGCGCAGGGGGCCGCATACCGTCCCGATCCGCCCACTGTCATTCTTGACGTATGGCGTGAACAGGTTGCTGGAGAATCAACTGTTCCCGCAGTCCGTGCGGCCGCTGATTCTCCACCTTGAAAGAAAATGCTGGCCCGGGTTCGGACCGTCCGCCTGGAGAAAATTCGTGCGCGGTCAGCGTACGCGGCGGCACGGCCCGAGCCCGGGCAGGCTCCAAAGAAGGTTATAGGAATTATAAAAGGGGGCAGGGCAGGTTCAAGGCGAATTAAAAATATACGCGGAAGTTTTCAATTGGAGTTGTTTACATCAACGAAAAGCGTATTTGATGGCTTTTTGCATAGGTTTAATCCGTTAAAAGTGGAAAAGAGGAGCACTAAATTATCGGACAACTGTTCGGTGCATGTTGTGGCATGTTGACCGGCCGGGCGCTTGGCCGGCGGATTGTGTCCGGATAATTTGTCCGGCGCGGTGCGATTCGGCTATATCGGACGCCGGACGGCTTCCGGCTCCCGGCTCCTGATTCCCGGCGTAGACCAAGCGACGGCCGGGTTATTGCCGGGCTATTGCCGGGCTATGGCCGGGGTATGGATGGGGTATGGCCGGGTATGGATGGGTCTGGACGAATCATGGAAGGTGAAGGCGTATTCGGGGATGATTCCGGTTCGGGACGGTGCGGTCCGGCCGGTGACTGCCCGGCGATTCCTTCCGTCGCCGCCATGCTCCGACCAGGCCGCGGCGCGCCGTTCCGCCGGGTCGGGCGCGGATTCGCTGGTGGGGAAAAACGCGTCCCGTCCGCTTTTGGCGCGAATTCCCGTTGCCTTCAACGCGAATGTCTGGCACAATGGGCATGATTAGGGAAACAGACGGGACGGTCCCGTAGTGGCTTTTCCGGAAATGTCACCACCGCATTGGACGTGTAGTTTCGCGACCGTGTGCTGGCGGCGCCATCACCCATTCCACAGAACTTTCCGCCGTCCGGCGGCACCCGACGACCCACTGTCCGATATGGAGCGCCCCATTCACGGCCCCGGCGAAATTTCCTTTCAATGCCAGAAAGGAGCATCGTCATGGCTAGCGCCCGAAATCTCGGCGAAAGCAATAAGGTCAGGACCAAAAAACCGGTCATCGGCGTCTTCGCCACCCACGACCCGCGGGTCAACCCGTCCTTCTGGACGCGCGGGCAGAACATCGTCAAAATGACCGCCGACGTCATCGTCAAAGGCGTCAAACTGCCCGGCGGCGACGCCCCGGAGGTTGTCTACACCCCGACCCTCGTCAAAGGGGAACAGTCCGCCGACATCGCCGCCAGGCAGCTCCTGGACGCCGGCGCCGACGTCCTCGTCTGCGTGCCCGACGCCTGGTGTTTTCCCCAACCGACCCTTATGAGCCTTCTCGCCCATTTCCCGACCGACATGCCCCTGAACGTCACCTGCGGCAATTCCGCCACCCTCCCGGGCGTCGTCTTCGCCCAGGCCGTGGTCGGGGCGTTGTCCCAGTCCGGGCGGATGGTCCATATTAACGTCGGTTCCTGGCCGGATACCGGGGACAATCCGAAAATGACCCAGGCCACCGCCGACGCCCTGGTCGAATGGTGCCAGGCGGCGGTGACCCGCGTCGGGTTGAAAGGGCGGCGGGTCGTCGTCTTCGGTCACGACTCCATGGGCATGGAGACGGCCCTGGCCCACGTCATCCCGACCCGGCGCCGGTTCGGCCTCGAAATTACCCGCCTCGATATGAAGTATCTCGCCGACATGCTGAATAAAAAGTCGTACAAGGCGGCGGAAGTAAAAGCGCTCCGGGGCTGGATTGACAAGATGGTCGGGAAGCGGCTCGTCACGAAGACGAAGGCGCAGAGCGAACTGTTTAACCAGTCCCTGGCCATGTACGTCATCGTCCGCGACCTTATGGAAGACCTGAACGCGGTCGGCGGCGGCTTTATGAGCCAGCTCGAATGGGGCTCCGATCCAAAGCTCATCCCGATGCCGGTGGCGGACGTCATGGAATCCCTCTTCAACTCGACTTTCGATCACAACGGGCCGAAGGCGCCGAAGCCGTTCGCCACCGAATCGGACATGCAGGCGCTCCTGACCATGCTCTCGTTCAGCTGGCTGTCCGGCGGCAACGCCCCGCTGTTTATGGATTTCCGGAAGGTCTGGGAACCGGTCGAGGTAAAGGCGCTGGCGAAGAAGCTCGGCGTCAGTTTCACGGACAGCGACGTCTGGGCGACGAAAGGCTTTGTCGACGGGAACAACTCTGGCGCCGCCGCCTTCGACTGGGCGGCGAAGCCGGGCGCGAAACCGGCCGAGGCGATGGCGGCGGTATCGATGCCGCTGGCCGATCCGGACTATTTCCCGGGCGGCGGCAATTCCGTCACCTTCGTCACGCCGGGCGGCATCGACGGCATTGCCGGACGGATGGCCTACAGCGCCTTGACGGACGACTTCACCCTCCTCTGGGACGAGGCGACGACGACGGAGATGCCGGAGGCGCTGTCCGAGACGGTGCGGAAAGCGTCGAACTACGACTGGCCGCACACCTGGGTGGTGCCGAAATACGCGTCGATGCAGGAGTACAAGCATTATGCGCCGGCGAACCACCTCCATATGATCCGGGGGTTGAAACCGGCGGTCCTCGAATACTGGATGGACCTGTGTTCGGTGCAGTCGGGGACGCCGTGGGCGGCGCGGCCGTCGTTTGTCGACGGCGTCGACCGGCCGGCGCCGCTCGTGTACCTCCTGAACGGCGGCGAGGTCGAGGGCAAGCGGCTGTTCAAGTAGAACGGCGGGATTGTTGGTATAGCGTTCTGCTTATGAAGTATGTTTGTTTCTTACGCGCCGGCCGGGTGGTGACGCCTTGGCCGGCGGGTTTTTCTTTACGTCCGACAATGTCACTGTTATTGAGGAGACTTTCCATGCTGAACACTGAAATCATTCATCCCGAACTGATGCGGGCGCTGGCCGAAACGGGCCACGGGGCGCGGATCTTAATCGGCGACGCGAACTATCCATGCACCACCAAATCGAATCCGCTGGCCAGGCGGATTTTCCTGAACTTCGTGCCGGGGCTCATTTGCGGGACGGACATCATCCGGGCCGTCGGGCGGGCGGTGCCGCTCGAAGCGGCCCATTACATGGCGCCGCCGGACGGGAAGATTCCGGAAGTGGTGCGGGAATACCAGGGCCTAATCGAGGCGGAAATTCCGTTCGAGGGGCTGGAGCGGTTCGCGTTTTACGACCTGGCGTCGGAGAAGGACACGGCGGTCGTTATCGCGTCCGGGGAACAGCGGGTGTATGCGAACCTTCTTTTAACCGTCGGGGTGCGGTCGGCGTGACGCCGTACCGGGACGCGGGCAGATTGTGGTTGAACCGCCTGGTTGTCATGGACGACGGCCAGGCGGTTTTTTATTCGACACGCCGTTGTCGAAGGGATTGGCATTGTGAACAAGGGTGGTACTGAAATCGAAGCGTGACTTTTTCTGCGGTGATTTTATTTAACTCCATTATTTCAGGCGCGGCTGACCGTACACGGTTTATCAGGTCGTCTACAGAGTCACTGCCAAGAACGAGGCCGGGGATATCCTCGCTTGTTGCCACCCATGTGGACGACTCGTCGTCCCAAAACAGTGTAACGGAAAATTCTTGAGCCAACGTCATTTCCCCTGCGCAAATTACAGCCGGCTTTTTCCGACTATTATTTATACTATACCGTTTTTGTGGAGATCGGGGAAGTCGTTCGACACAAAAGGCTCCAGTTATGAAACTAAAAGCGGAGGCGGGATAGAGGAACCGGGCGCGGCAGCGATATATAGAAGAGGATACTCCCATAACTCCGTGGCAGAGGTGTTTCCTTGATCCCACTTTAACGGAAGGTTCACTGATGGGTGGAAAAGACATTCTCAGGACGCAGATGGCGGCCAAGAACGGCTGGCTGGCGGCTCTGTTTACCATATTGTTCGGCGGATTCGGGCTGTTTTATGTGTCGTTTCTCGGCGGAATAGTCGCGTCGCTGATTGAACTCGTTCTTCTGCTTATTTCCTTTATCACCGGCGGCCTTGCCTCGTTTCTCCTGGTGCCGTGGCATATCTTCTGCATTATCGTCGCCGTGGTGATGGTCAGTTCCCATAACAACCGGTTGCTCCGGGAGCTGGATCGGTCGCTGGTGAAAAACGGCGAGCGGTAAGGGGGACGTTTACGGGGCTGGCGGCTCCGTCCCGCCATGGGCGAGATGGAGGAGCGGGAACGGGAGACCCATGCCATCCACCGGCGACCGGCCGACAACGGTGAAACCGAGATGTTTGTAAAATCCGACCGCCTGGACGTTCTGTTCGTTGACGTCCAGGCGGTCGGCGTTTCCGCCGCTGACGGCGTACTCGACGAGGCGGCGGCCAAGGCCGTTTCCCCGGGCCGACGGGGCGAGGAAGAGCATTTCGATTTTGCCGTCGGCGACGCCCATGAAGCCGACGGGTCGATCCGCCTCGTCCCGGGCCACGGTGAGGGACGGGATGTCCCGGAGGGCGGTCCGGACGTGGGGGCGGAGGAGGACGATGTCGTCTTCCGTGAGGAAATCGTGGGTGGCGCGGACAGAGTCTTCCCATACCGCCGCCAGGGTTTGGACAAGGTCGTCCGGGCGGTCGGTCAAGGGAATTTGTTCGAGGGTGGCCATTTATTCCTTCTCCCGGATGTGGGTGACCCGGTCCTGGGACGACGGCGGCGGGTAGCGGCCGGAGGCGGTGGTCTCCGGCGTCGGGCGGTGGTCCTTGCCGGCCGGGCTGTAGATGCCCATGCCGATGGCGGCGATGGCGAGGACGGCGCCGAAAATGTTCAGCGGTTCCGTCGCGGTGCCGTAGACCAGGGAGTCCCACAGGTAGGACAGGGCCGGTTGGGTAAGCATGAGAAGGCCGGCGCGGAACGGCGTCAGGTGCGGGAGGCCGATGGAGAGGAGCACCCAGCCGAGGGACTGGCAGACGATGCCGAGAACGGCGAGGACGAGGCCGGTACGGATGTCAGGAATGCCGAAGGAAACGCCGTTCGCCAGGCAAAACAGGCCGGTGAAGACGCAGCAGAACAGGGACACCCACGCCATGTTCGCCACCGGCGCCATCCTGAGGCCGACGGACTGGGTGCGCCGCAGGGTGAGGACGTAGGCGGCGTAGAAACAGGCGGAAAGAAGGGCTAAGGCGACCCCGGTAACGGTGCCGGGAGGCAGGGCCTGGGTGTGGATGCCGAGGAGGAAGGCGAGGCCGACGAGGGCCAGGGGGGGCCGAAAGCTTCTGCGGCAGACTGAGGCGCTCGTGGAGAACGACGACGCCGAAGACGGCGAGGAGGATGACCTCGAAGTTGGCGATGATGGTGGCGATGCCCGGGCCGACGTAGAGGATGGATTTGTGCCAGACAATAAGGTCGCCACTAAAGAGGGCGCCGGCGAGAACGATGATGCGGAGGCAGGGACGGGGGATTTTCAGGGGCGCCTTCTGGAGCAGGGCGGCGAAGAAAAGGGCGATGGCGCCGAAGAACAGCCGGTAAAACGCCACCATGCTGGAGTCGATGGGCGCGCCCTTGACGAAGAAGGCGGCGAAGCTGATGCAGAAGGCGCCGGCGAGAACGAACAGGACGCCCCGCCTGTCCATGCCGGCGGCGGAGGGGTGGCGCTGGGACTGGGTCATGATTGACGCGCTTTCATCACTGGAAAAAAAGGCGGCGCGATCCGGGGCCGCGCCTGGTGTTTGTTGTAATCTTCCCGACCGGGAAAGCAAGTCCTATACAGCGGAATATGTGTTTTTATTTGTCCGCGGCGCGTTCGGCGGGCGGCCGGTCGCCAGGACGCGCACATGACTTAATCCGCCGATATTAACTTAAAAAATGAATTGTTGCTTTACGAAGCGATTTCATGGGGTATACTTAACCAGGTATGGATTAAAAAGTTTTTAAGGCATTGCGATACTCTTAAACGGCAAAAATTCCATTGGAATAAAATTGGCATCCACCTTTTTGTCAGGTACTTTTCTGAAAAATATATTTTCAAGCTATCCATCAGTTTTCCAATAGTTTATAATTGGTTTATTCTTGTCGCCCATGTCCCGTAAGTTATTTTTAATTTGACATTAACATCATTATCCCGTACTCTTCAGGTATCAGGAGATCCTCCATGTCCCGCATCGACGAACGCAAGTTGCGCATGGCAATGATTGGCGGCGGACCCGGTTCCGGCATTGGCTCCATTCACCGGAAAGCCGCCCTGATGGATGGACATATCGACCTCGTCGCCGGCGCCTTTTCCACCCGTCCGGAAAAGAACCGCGCCCAGGGCCGCGACCTGTTCCTCGATCCGGCCCGCGTTTACGACTCCTGGAAGGACATGCTCACGGCGGAAGCGGCCCGGCCGGCCGATTCCCGCATCGATCTCGTCAGCATCGTGACGCCGAACTATCTCCATTTTGAACAGGCCACCGCCGCCATGAACGCCGGCTTCCATGTCGTTATGGATAAACCCATGACCATGACCCTGGACGAAGCGGTGCAGCTCCGGGAGACGGTCAGGAAAACCGGGCGGGTCTTCGCCCTCACCCACGCCTTCGCCACCAACGCCATGGTGAAGCTGGCCCGCGACCTTATCGCCTCGGGCCGCATCGGCACGGTGCGGAAAATCGTGGTCGAGTATCCGCAGGGCTGGCTTTACCAGCCAATCGAGCGGGAACAGCACAAGCAGGCCGGCTGGCGGACCGATCCGAAATTGGCCGGCGCCGGCTGCATCGGCGACATCGGCGTCCACGCCTCGCACCTCGCCGAACTGGTGACCGGGCTCCGCCTCACCGCCGTCGCCGCCGACGTCGCCGCCATTGTCGAAGGCCGGGGCATCGACGACGACTTCACCGCGCTCGCCCGCTGGGAAGGCGGCGTCCGCGGTTCCATCCAGGCCAGCCAGATCTCGGTCGGGGAAGGGAACGGCCTCGCCATCCGCGTCTACGGGACAGAGGCCGGGCTGGAATGGCGCTTCGACAATATGGACTTCCTCCTTATAAAGCACCAGAACCGGCCGTGGGAAAAATGGGCCAGGGGAACCGGCTACGTCGCCGACGCGAGCCCGTCCGCCGCCCAGGTCACCCGGTGCGACCAGTACCACGCGGAAGGCTATATCGAAGGCTTCGCCAATATTTACGTCCTGGCCGCCAAAGCCATCCGGAAAGTCGAGACCGGCCAGGCGCTGACCGATTTGGATATGGATTACCCCTGCGTCGAGGACGGCGTTCGCGGCATGGCGTTCATCGAGGCCATGCTCGAGTCGAGCCGGAAAAACGGCGACTGGGTGGATGTGAAAAACATGTAGCGAAGGGAAGGGGTTCCGCTCCGTTCGTTTGTTCCGTCATTATTCATAGGGCCGCGACAGCCGCTTGGCAGTGGCCCGGTCGACAATGACCCGGTGGTCGTTTTTCCGTTGTTTTGGTGTTGTATTTTCCTTTTTTGCTGGTATTTCCTAACCGATTCCAGGCACTGCCGCATCGCCGTTCAGCCCGGTGGCAATCCGTTCGCGATTGGCTCCGCCGGGCCGACGGCTCGCCGCGCCGTACGGCGCCACTCGCACCCGTAATCGCCGGTTTTCTCCCTATCACAACGCGTTCCCGGCCGTTCCGCCCGGACGGGGCCGCACCGTTTATACGTGTACCGTTGTCTACCGTTTGTCCGAACCAAAAGGAGAATCCGTGAGAAAACTATCATTGCTGGTCGCGTTCGTCATTCTCGGCCTTGTCGGCAGCACCGTCCACGCCGGTGAAAAGTACAAAATCGGCCTGTGCATGGCCTCCCTCGACACCTTCCTCAGTTCCATGGCCCAGGCCGCCATCGACCATGCCGAAAAAACCGGCATTGTCGAACTGACCCTTGTCGACGCCCAGGACGACACCGTCCGCCAGACCCACCAGGTAACCACCCTGGTGGAAAACGGCGTTGACGCCCTTATCATCAACATCGTCGAAACGACCGCCGCGCCGCGCCTCATCGAAGCGGCCAAGGTCAGGAACATCCCCATCGTCTTCGTCAACCGGAACCCGTTCTTCAACGTCGGCGACGGCCAGCCGGCGGAAAACTGCTGGGTCGTGTCGTCGAACAGCATCCTCGAGGGCGCGGTCGGCATGGAATATGTCGGCGAAAAGCTCGGCGGCAAGGGGAATATCGTTATCCTCATGGGCATGCTCGGCCAGGAAGCCGCCACCAACCGCACCGAAGGCGTCCGCCAGGTCATCCGCGAAAAGTATCCGGAAATCAAGGTTCTCGCCTCCGAGACCGGCAACTGGTTCCGGGATCAGGGCATGTCCGTCATGGAAAACTACATCACCGCCTACGGCGACCAGATTAACGCCGTCTGCTCGAATAACGATGAAATGGCCATCGGCGCCGCCCTCGCCCTCCAGGCGAACGGCATGCGGGATAAGGTGTTCGTTGTCGGCGTCGACGGCACCCGGGACGGCATCGCCGCCATCGAGTCCGGCCTTATCGACGCAAGCGCCTATCAGGATCCGGTCGCCCAGGGCGCCGGCAGCATTGACATCGCCATCGCCGTTCTCCGCGGCGAAAACCCGGAACGCCGCATCCTTCTTCCGGTCGAGGCGGTTACCCGCGAAAACCTCGCCAAATTCAAGAAGTAAGAGCGGCGAATACGCGAGTTCAAGTGCTGAAATCGGCACACATAAGGAAACACGGATGTGCGGCCCGTCGGCCATTACATGGTGGGACGCCGGAACTGAGGCGGCCGCCATCCGAGAACACCATCTTCGCCACCGGGGCGGAACCGCCGGCGAAGGGACTGAGCGATTTTTCGGCAGCAAAATCGCTTGAAACGAAAGGGCGCCGAACCCTCCAGGGTCCGGCGCTTTTTTATGTGCGCCCGGCATGGCACACTCACTTGGAGGTGCGAGTCCTCTACGG
>JAJQFC010000168.1 GCA_021201355.1 Planctomycetaceae bacterium
TTTCAGCACTTCGCCTGTCGGTTGAAAGACCGGGCGTCCCTTGACGCCCGTAACCCTGTAACGTTGAAAGTATACCGTGATCGCGGCATTTGAATAGGGGAAAATACGGTCGGACTCCACGGCACCGGCGTTTACCGGACTGCCATGGTACCAGCCGGGCTACGGCATGTCGACGACGACTTTCATGGCGTTTTCGTCCCTAATCGCCGCGAAACCGTCGCCAATCCGCGCCAAGGGGTAATGGTGGCTGATATATTTTTTCACGTTCACGGTCCCGGCTGCCACGGTGTCCAAAACCCGGTTTACCAGAGTCGGCGTCGTGGCATGTACCCCATGGACGCTTAACTCTTTGTAATGGATGAGGTTACTGTCGAGAAAGCCTTTGCCTTCCCCGGCCAGGCCGCCAAAAAGGCTGATTCGACCCATTTTCGAGGCTATCTGCTGGGCTTCCGTGTGCGAGGAGGGGACGGAAAGAGCGGTGATGACGACGTTGGCGCCGCGCCCCTCCGTCAGTTCCCTGACCAGATCCGGCGTGTTCTGCCGGGACGGATTGATGGCCTCGATGGACGGGATCATCTTTTTCGCCGTATCGAGACGCGAGTCGGCGATTTCAACCATGATGACCTTGCGGGCGCCGGCGGCCAGGGCGAATTCGGCATGCATGCAACCGATAAAGCCGCTCCCGTAGACGACGACGTAATCGTCCCGGCCAATATTTAAATAAGCGTGCGCGGTAAGAACGCACGCCGCCGGTTCGGCCAGGCAGGCTTCCTCGAAGGAGATACCGTCCGGTATGCGGAGAACGTTCCCCATCCGGAGCGCGCGGTTGGGAATAGCCATGTATTCGGCAAAAGAACCGTCGTATTGAAAACCGACGGTTTGGAGGTCGTCGCACATATTGGTGTGACCGGTGCCGCAGGGCCAGCAGCGGCCGCAGCCGATGGCCGGGGCGACGGTGATCCGATCGCCTTCTCGGAAGCCGGACGCGTTTGCATCCGCGCCCACGGCGACGACGGTACCGGCCATTTCGTGGCCAAGTATGCGCGGCGGGGTGATCTTGGCGTTGCCTTTCATAAAGGTGCGGAAATCGGTGCCGCAGATGGTTGCGGCGTGGACCTTGGCCAGCAACCCGTCCTTCGGGCAGTCGGGGAGGGGGATGTCCTCGACTGCCGCGACACCGTCCTGTTTCATACTATATGCCAGCATGGGCTGATTGACCTCCATGATAACGGGTGTGTACACCGCTTCCGCCGCGCAGGAACGCCGGCGGACGGTGAAGGTGATGGCCGGTCGGTGGGGATAAGGCCCGCACTGCCGGTCCGCGAGTGTGGATTGTGGCGTTCACGATTCCGCAATTGGACCAGTATCCGCCGTCGCCGAGAGGCGATCGTGATGCCTGGGCGAACGCCGGGGGTGGCGGGGAATGGAACCGATACGCCATGCGCCTGCCGTCAGTCCATATAGTATCCGCCGTTAATATTGACGGTTTCACCGGTGATAAAACCGGTTTCATCCGAGGCGAGGTAACACATGAGGCTGGCCATGTCTTCCTCGGTGCCGAGGCGCTTGACCGGAATTTTGTCGGAAATGCTTTTCTTTTTGGCGTCGTCCCAATAATGCATCATCGCCGTCATGACGGCATGGGGGGCGATGGCGTTGCAGGTTATTCCGAAGGGGCCGAGCTGGCGCGCGACGGAGCGGGTGAGGCTGATGACCGCGCCTTTGGAGGCCCCGTAGACAAAGACGGTGGAATTGTCGCCGTTCTTCCCGGTGATGGAACTAACGTTGACGATGCGGCCGTATCCCTGCTTTTTCATAATGGGCGCGACTTTTCGGATAGCGTAAAGTATGCCCTTGATGTTGATGTCAATCGTGTTGTCGATGATTTCGTCAGTCGTTTCCTCGATGGTGCCGGGCAGGAGGAGGCCGGCGTTGTTGACGAGGATGTCGATGCGGCCGTAGGCGTCCATGGCGGCATCTATCATGGCTTCCACATCGTCCCGTTTGGCGACGTTGGAAAAGAGGGTCATGCCCTGCAGTCCTTCGTTTTTAAGCGTCTTGTCGAACTCGGCGAGGGCGTCCTTGTCGATATCGGTCACCAGCACCCGGCCGCCTTCCCGTGCCATCCGAAGGGCGGTCGCCCGTCCCATCCCCTCCGCCGCGCCGGTGACGACTGCGACCCGGTTGTCGAATCTACCTGCCATAATTTAACCTTTCTATTCCGTTCCGAAAACGTCACGGATCAATAGCCGGAGGTCACTTCCACACCATCGATAATTTTGGCGCCGTTACTGGTGCCGATCCTGGTTGCTCCGGCTTCGATGACCCGCCTGGCGTCATCCAGGGAACGAATCCCGCCCGCCGCCTTGATGCCCATTTTCCCGCCCACGATGGAGTGCATGAGGGCGACGTCCTCGACTGTGGCGCCGCCGGTGGAAAACCCGGTGGAGGTCTTGACGAAATCCGCGCCCGCGTCCCGGCTCAGTTCGATGGCCTTCCGTTTTTCCTCCTCCGTCAGGAGGCACATTTCAAGAATGACCTTGAGAATCGCCTTTCCCTTGCAGGCGGCGACCACGGCAGCGACGTCTTCCTTGACATAGTCCAGGAGCCCGGACTTGAGGGCGCCGACATTGATGACCATGTCGATTTCCATGGCGCCGTCGGCTATCGCCAGTTCGGCCTCGCACGCCTTCGAGGCGCTGATGCCGGCGCCAAGGGGGAAGCCAATGACCGAGCAGACCTCGACGCCGGAGCCCGCCGTTTCCCTGGCGGCGAGTTTGACCCAGCAGGAATTGACGCACACTGCCTTAAAGGCGTACTGGACGGACTGGCGGCAGAGGGCGACGATGTCCGCCTCGGTCGCGTCCTGTTTCAGGAGGGTGTTGTCAATGTATTTCGCGAGGTCGTCTTTTGAAATGTTCATGCGGAAGGTCTCCTTTGATGGACGGTTTGGCATGGCTGGAAAAACGCAGGTTGTTAATAGTATGATAACATAAAAAGATAATTAGTCAATAAAAAATGTTAGAATATTAAAGTTTTTTGTTTGACTTACTTTCATTCTGTGGTAATTTGTATAAGGCGAAACAAGATTCGCCACTGAGTCGCCTGATCGAATCCCATACTCCAAACAGCATCGCAACGTACTTACGACACACTGCTTCTGCCACCTGTTGAGTTGCGACCCGTATCGTTTGCCCGCACCGCGTTTCCCGATTGTTCGCACCGCACCGACCGCTTCGGCGTTAACGTCCTCCGGCGTTCCCGCATATCCTTCGGAAGAAGAAGGAGGTGATTCTTTGGAAAAAGCTCGAAACGACGCTCCCATTCTCGAGATGAAGGGGATCTGCAAGGCCTTCTCCGGCGTAACCGTGCTGGACGATGTCCATTTCGATTTGCTGAAAGGCGAGGTGCACGCCCTGATTGGGGAGAACGGCGCCGGCAAGTCGACCCTCATGAAAATAATGAACGGAATCCATTCGAAGGATGCCGGGGAAATCTACATCGACGGCGAATTGGTGGAACTGAAGGGAGTGGCCGACGCGGCCAGGCGGGGAATAAGCATCATCCACCAGGAACTCAGCCTGGTTCCGGAAATGACGGTGGCGGAAAACGTCTTTCTCGGACGCATGCCGACGACGCGGCTAGGCTTTATCGACGACGAAACGCCGGTCCGGGAGACGCGGCGCTTGCTCCACGGGTTCGGGCTGGACGCCATCGATCCGACCCAGCGCATCCGGGATCTCAGCGTCGCCCAGCAGCAAATGGTGGAAATCATGCGGGCCCTGTCCACCGACGCCCGCATTATCGTGATGGACGAGCCGACCGCCTCCCTCACCGATCAGGAAATCGACAAGCTGTTTGTCTTTATCGAAGATCTGAAAAACCGCGGCCATTCCATCGTCTATATTTCCCACCGCATGGAGGAACTTTACAAGGTGTGCAGCCGCTGCACCGTGCTCCGCGACGGCAAGTATGTCGATACGGTAAACCTGGCGGAGACGGCGTATGACAAGCTCGTCAGCATGATGGTGGGGCGGGAGTTCGCCAGTTTCTACCCCGACTACGCCGGTACGCGCGGCAAGGAATTATTGCGGGTCGAAAACCTTAACGCCGGGAAGCAGGTGCGGGATATCAATTTCAATTTGTACCAGGGAGAAATCCTCGGCTTTTACGGCCTTATGGGAAGCGGCCGGACCGAGACCATGCGGGCGATCTTCGGCGTCTCCGATACTGAAGTCACCAGTGGCGACATCTACATCGAAGGTGTGAAGCGGGAAATCGTCAAACCGATGGACGCTATCCGGAACGGGCTTATCCTGGCGCCCGAAAGCCGGAAGGATCAGGGGCTCGTCCTTATCCAGGACATCAAATACAACATCACCCTCGCCGTCATGGAGCAGTTCATCAAGGGCGCGCGCATCGACTACCGGAAGGAGGACGACATCGCCAGATCCTTCTACGGCAAACTGGACGTGCGCGCTTCCGGCCTGTCCCAATTGGTGCAAAACCTTTCCGGCGGCAACCAGCAGAAAATCGTTCTCTCCAAATGCCTCGCCACCGATCCGAAAGTGTTAATTCTGGACGAGCCGACGCGCGGCATTGATATCGGCGCCAAGGTGGCCATCTACGAACTCATCGCCGAACTGGCGTCGCAAGGTATCGGCATCATCATGATCTCCTCCGAAATGCCCGAAGTCATCAATATGAGCACCCGCATGTATGTCATGCGAGAAGACAGGATCACGGGCAGCCTTGAGGGGGACGACATCTCTGAAGAACAGGTTCTGAAACTTTCCCTGGGAGGGCAGAATGAGTAGCGAAAATGTAAAAAAGGTATCGATGCGGCGGGTCAGGGCGGAGCAGTCGGTGAAGTCGAAGCTGGGTCTTCTCATCGCTTTCGTGCTTATGCTCGCCATCTTCGCGCTTCTGACGAACGGCGAGTTCCTCCGCTGGCGGAACATGGTCAACCTGGTCCGGACCGTTTCCCTCTATGCGCCGGTGGCGTTCGCCATGACCCTGTGCCTCATCATCGGCGGCATCGACCTTTCCGTCGGGGCGCTCTGCGCGGTGGCGAGCACCTATTGCGCCGGCCTTCTGGCGAATTACGGGCTAAATACCGGTTTGGCGCTGGTGGTTGGTATCGGCATGGCGACGGCCATGGGCACGGTCAACGGCCTCCTTATTTCGCGAACTTCGATGCCGCCGTTTATCGTCACCCTGTCCATGATGCAGGCGGCTCGCGGCGTCGCCTACATCTATTCGGCCGGAAAACCCATCCGCACGCCGACCGATTTCGGCAGTCTCGCCAACGGCTACCTGTTCGACGTAATTCCCTACCCGATTATCGTCATGCTGGTGGTGATGGTCGTCATGCTGATTCTCCTGAACAAGACCCGCTTCGGACGGAGCATCTACACCATCGGCGGCAACCGGGAAGCGGCGCGCTTCTCCGGCATCGACGTCCGGTCCACCACCCTTTGGGTTTATATTATCTCCGGCCTCCTCTGCGGCATCTGCGGCGTCATCTGGGCGTCCCGCCTGTATTCCGGACAACCGACCCTGGGAAGCGGCGCCGAAATGAACGCCATCGCCTCCGCCATCGTCGGCGGAACCAGCATGGCCGGCGGAAGCGGCACCATCGGCGGGACGCTTCTCGGAGCGTTCGTCATCCAGACACTCACATCCGGACTGGAGTTCCTTGACGTTCCCTTCTACTACAAGTTTATCGTCCAGGGTGCGGTAATCATTATCGCCGTGTACATCGATATCAAGCGGAAGGAAATCGCGGCGCGGAAACATTCATGACGGATATTTTCTACAAAACCCACACGTGGCCATTCCATTCACATTTTTTAGGAGGAAAGACATGCAGCGGAAATTGACGATGCGGAGTTTGTCCCTGGTCGTGGCCCTTGTCCTGACCGTGGGCGCGGCCTGGGCGGGACAGGATTCGGAGGAAATGCTCAAGGGCGTCCAGGGCGATTTTTCCGGCAAGGTGTACGGTGTTTCCGTTATGGCGCATGCCAATCCGTTTTTCTGGGCGGAAGTGCTCGGGGTCAAGGAAGCGGTCGAACCGGAAGGCGGCATCGTCCTCGCTCCCGATCCGGCCAACGATATTTCGACCCAGGTGCAGCAGATAAGCGACATGATAGCCCGTGGCGTCGACGTCATCTTCGTCGACCCGGTCGACTCGGAAGGCATCGAACCGGCGCTTATCGAAGCCCAGCGGGAAGGCATTCCGGTCATCAACATCGATTCGCCCGTCGCCAGCCCCGATCTCGTGGCCTGCATCATCGTTTCCGACAACGTCGACGCCGGTCGGCAAACCGGCCGCACCCTTTGTGAAAGCATCGGCGGCAAAGGCGACATCGCCATCGTCAACTGGTCGGCCCTGAAAGCGGTCCGCGACCGTACCGACGGCCTCAAGGACGTTATCAAGAACGAATACCCTGATGTCGTCATCTCTCAGGACCAGGACGCCTACGGCATTGTCGAAAACGCCCAGACCATTACCGACACCTTCATGCAGGCGAATCGCGATCTGAAGGGCATCTTCGCTATCAACGACCCGACGGCCCAGGGCGTCGTCGCCGCCCTCCAGGGAGCGAACCGGACCGGCCAGATAGCGGTCGTCTCCGTTGACGACTCCCAGAACGGTATCGAAATGATCAAGGACGGCCAGCTCCTTTCGACGCCGGTGCAGCAGCCCCGGGAAATCGGCAAGATGGCCGTCGCCGTCGCCAAGCGCATCTGGAGCGGGTTGCCGCACGACAAGGAAATCATCATCCCGGTCATCAACATCACCACCGAAAACTGGCGGGAATGGGACGGCAAGACCTACTAGGAGCTAATCGGTACCCTACCGTATCACCGTCGGATACGTCGTCAAAAAGCTCTTTTCGGCGTATTTTGCGCCCAAAAACACCGGTTGAAAATAAGGCTGCCAGAGCGTTTTTCCCGTCTCCGACGACGATCTGGCAGGCTACGAACAGCTTGTAGAAACTGTTTCACAGATCGCTTTCCCGACGTCAAGGACGTCATTAAAACCGCTACGCGGGTAAACGAAACATTCTTGGCAAAAAACCACCCGCAGGATGAGGGATGAAGGGACGGAAGCGGATACGGCTTTGACGCTTGAGTATCCGGTCCGTCCCCCATTCCGGGTTGAACGGAGGAGTTGCTGACGATGAAAAAAGAGCCGCTGTTGTTGACCATCGATCTGGGAACGTCGTTCATCAAGGCGAGCATTTACGACGCCGACAGCCATGCCCTGGTCTCGGCGAGCGAGCCGGTGAAGAGCGCCTGCCCAGCGCCCGGAACCTTTGTCCAGAACGCCGGGGATATTTTCCAGTCGGTGATTTCGTGCGTCAAAAAGGTCGTGTCGCAAACGGAGAACGCCCGCGCCCGCATCGAGGCGATATCGTTCACCGGCCAGATGTCCGGCTTCATGGGCGTCGACGCGGAGTGGAACGACATCACCACCTGGTCGTGCTCGATGGACACCCGCTACATGCCCTACGCCAACCGGCAGCTGGAGCGGTACGCCAGGGAGTTTCTCGAAATCTGCGGAACGAACGCGCCGCAAATGGCGCCGAAATACGAATGGTTCCGCACGGATTTCCCGGACGAAGCCAAAAAAATCGTCAAATACGTCATGATCAGCGGCTATGTCATCGGGCGAATGGGCGACGTTCCCATAGAGGAAGCGACCATCGACCGTTCCTACACCCAATGGACCGGCCTGGCCGACATCAAGAACGGTGTGTGGTCGGACGTCCTGTGCGACGCCGTGGGTGTGGACCGGAAATACCTCCCCACCATCGTCGCCGGGAACCATATCGGCGGCACGCTGGCTCCCTCAGTCGCCGAAATGACCGGCCTCCGTTCGGGTATTCCCCTGGTCGTCGGGGCAGGGGACAAGGTGGCGGGCTGCCTCGGCGCCGCCGTCGTCACACCGGGCGACGCGATTTTCGAGGCGTCCACCTACGGTGCGATCAGCGTCTGCGTCGACGAATACCGCGTCGACAACCTGGCCAAACGGTACGACATCGTCCCTTCCGCCATCGACGGGTTGTACTATGCCCTCAACTTCATTATCGGTTCCGGCATGAGTCTGGACTGGTTCATCAAGATGAGCGACGCCGACTTCCGGGACATGGACGAGAAGGTGGCGGGCCTTCAACCGGGCTGCGACGGGCTGATGGCCCTGGGACACTTCGGCGGAAGCGCCATGCCGCTGGACGGCGATTTGAAGGGCCTGTGGATGGGGTTCGACTGGAGCCACAAAAAGGAACATTTCTATCGAGCCCTTCTTGAAGCGTATAGCTATGACTTCAAGCTGACCATGGACCGGATAGAAGCGTTGTACCCGGAGTATACCGTCGACCGGGTCAGCATGATTGGCGGCGGGGCGAAGTCCAGCGTCTGGGGCCAAATGAACGCGGATGTGATGAACAAGTCCTACCTCCGCCTCAATCGCGACGACGTGGCGATGTGGGGCGCGGCCATCCTGGCCGGGAACGCCATCGGCCTTTTCCCGGACATCAAGAAAACGGCTCTGGAGAACGTCTCCGTCAAGGAGTCTTACCATCCGGACAAAAAAATGCACGAACGGTTTAAACCCTACGTAGCCTTGTATGACCGCTACCTGAAGGATTTCAGTCCGTATTTTAAAGAATTACGAAGTATTACAATGTAGCTTTTTCTACTCCCTAACCAAGCCCGCACCGCGCGGGCTTGGTTTTTAAACTTACTGATTCGATCAGTAAAGGAAGAAGAAAAAAGTATAGAATAGTTTTAGTAAAGTTTCTGAACGCATTATCCTATTACGTTACGTTGTCTCAATGCGAAACCGCTGGAGAAACATCTGAAGCGATTCAATCGTCGAATATGATGCGGCGGATTGGCAATTTATCAGTCATCCAAAAGAAAACGATAGTCAAATAATGAAAGAAAAATCACGAACCAGTAAAATTATAACCCCCGGCATGGCTGGGGGTTATAATAGGATAAATTTGATGTCGACAACAAGACGCGATTAGAACTCCTGCCACAAATGCACACACCTACTCATACCGTGCGACAAACTGCATCACTGCAGTTTAATTTCTCCCCACGTCATACCGGGGGTAGTCACATGAATGCCAAGACCATATAAATTTCCGTTACCGATAGATTTTCCATTGTGCCAGAAATCGAGATGGACACCAGCGCCAAATGCGCCAAGGCCCTCGTAAAAGCATTTGACATCACCGCTTGGCAGTTCTTTGGGGTTCACATTAAAGAAAAGTTGACCGCTGACAGAACTGGCCCCCAATCCGGCAGCTAAACCATTCCCACTATAGATGAGCCTGGTGCCATTCGGAAATTTAAAATGGCCTTCAACATAGGTATAGAGGTAAATAGTGGAAAATACGAAGCTCGAATCGTCGGTGGTCGGCCACCACTGATCTTCAAGAGTTTTCACGCCTTTGACGTGCGAAAACATCTTGGATAAGGCTGCGTGGCGTTTTTTTGCTAATTCCAGCGGGTCAGACGACAGTTGTTCATGTTTAGACATGATCGGCTCCTTTTTTTGGTAATAGAAAAGCTCTCACTGAATCAACAACCTTCTTTTGGGCTTACCATCACTGGCTTGACAAATTCACCGTGCTGCCGACAAGGCAAATTATCCTTTCTCTTTCAACGCTAACCAATTCTTGATAATGAACTGGCATTAATCTGTAGCAATTGGTAGGACTAAGCTGGCAGGTTGAATATTTAACGTGATTAAGTCTGTTTTTTACAGGATAATTGGTTGACGGTGGTGCGGTGCCAGGTTGCTTATCAGGATGTACCGAAGGCTTCCGATATTCTATATTTACGTACATGGTATAATCTTCCCGGTCAATCGGTGATAGTCTTTGGATGGTTAACTAGTAGAACTGATAATTAATTTGATGTCAACCCTTAAACGTCGATGAAGGAACTAAAACGGCGCGGTATACGAAAAAGCGTGATTTGTTTGAAAAAACGGGATTTTTTTGCCGGAAACGATAAATGCCATTTTATACCAACGGTTACGTATAAACGGTTGTTGTACCGATATATGTAAACGCGCTCATTTCTCATCAGCCAAAAGCAAAGTGAAAAAGTACGACTGATGTTTATTATCAATCAAACCGCACCCGATGTACAGCACCACGAATTCACAATCAAAGTTTCAAAGAAGTTACATTTTCAAACATTTTCAAATAAAAATTGACAAATACGAAAATCCACTGTAAAGTAAGAGTATCGTTTTGCACAAGAAAAGGATGGCGACCACATGCTGGCCGAAGAGCGCAAACGTGTGATG
>JAJQFC010000256.1 GCA_021201355.1 Planctomycetaceae bacterium
GGTCAACACCATGCAGCAGGACGCGGGCAAGATGGTCACTGACATGGTCATGGGCAAGGAACAGGACATCACCAAGGTGATGACGGCGGTCGAAAAGGCGTCGGTGGCGTTCGACACCCTGATGGCGGTCAGAAACAAATTGGTCGAGTCCTACCAGGAAATCCTCCGCATGCGGGTCTAGCGGACCATAGTTGTACATAGAGGAATCCGCCACACCGGTTCGCGCCGGTTGCGCCGAAAAACTCTCCCTTCCACGACGCTCGGTGATTGACAATGATGACGCGCATCCGTATCATTGTCAATCATCGGGGAATCACCCCGAGGCAGCGGCGTCAAGTATAATCGCCGCCTGCCGCATCCACAAACACTGAAACACGGAACCGCGACCCCCGGGTCGTGCTTTTTTCCTGTCCGGATTTCAACTTTTTCCGGAAATCGCGCGCCAGCCCTCTCCGGTCGGCACGCGTCGTCAGTGTGACGGGAACGAGGAAGTACCGCCCGAAGTTTCGTCGACGCCGCATCGTCTCAACCCGGCGTCGAAGCGAAGCGCGTCTTCCGGGCGACTCCAACATCCCAAACGGTCTGTTCGGCGTGGGGACGCCGTGCCGGTCGCGGTGGTGGTGCGGGAATATTCCCGTTCCGAAAGGGGATTCGGGCAGTGGAACTGCCTGGTCGGGACAGTCGTTTTCATCAGTGGGGGAATCCACGTTATGAATATCCTGCGCCAGCTCTGGCAGGACGCGCAATCGGTCCTCCGGGACATGTCGGTCACCCAGCGCGTCGCCGTCACCTTCCTTATCCTCACCGTCGCGGTCTGGCTCACCTTCGCCGCCTGGATGGGCACCACGCCCGGCGAAACCGGCCGCCGGCCCCTCCCCATGGAGGTCGAGCCGGCCGACGTCAACGACGTCCTCGCCCAGATCCGCGCCAAAGGCATTTCCTCCGCCGAATACGATTTCGACTCCCGCCGCATCATCGTCAACGTCGACGAGGAGAAAAAGGCCATCATCGCCCTCGCCGAGGAAGGCCTCCTGAAGGACGCCCACGAATACGGCTTTTCCGCCATGCTCGACACCTGGGCCTTCTCCGATACCAGAATGAAGTCGGAAGAAGCCATGCGCCTGGCCCGGGCCAACGAGGTGGCCCGCCTCATCGAGAACCTTGAGGAAATCAAGGAAGCACAGGTCATTTATTCGGACGACGCCCGCACCTCCCTCTTCGGCGTCGCCCACAAGAAAACCGCCTCGGTCCGCGTCCGCACCAAACTGAAAAAACCCCTGTCCGAGAACGTCGCGGAAACGGTCATCGCCCTCGTCTCCGCCGCCAAGGCCGGCCTTGACCCCAGGGACGTCGTCGTCACCGACCAAATGGGGAACAAGTTCCACACCAATTCAAATAACGGCCTCACCGCCATGGCGAAGCAGAAGTGGGACACCGAATTCGCCCTCGACGAAGAACTCCGCCGCAAGCTTGAAAACCTCATGCGCCAGTACGTCCCGAACTTCCAGTACGAAGGCGACGTCAACGCCTTCCCGAAACACGAGGTCGTCTTCGACTACCGGGAGCAGATGTGGCGGGAAGTCCTTCCCGGCGAAGTCGGGAATTCGTCCAGCAGCACCATAGCGAAATCAAGCACGCAGCAACCGGCCGCGCCGGTCGGCGTCGAACCGAACGCCCGCCGCCTCGCCAACATGTTCGGCCCCGGCTCGAACTATGTCATCGAGGACCGGTACAACGAGAAAAACAGCGAACGCCAGATGCAGAATTCCATCCGGGAAACCGCCACCAAGTTCTCCCCGGCCGTCCGGAACCTCACCGTCTCGGCGATTATCCACCTCCCCTACCAGCTCCGCCGCGACGAGGAAGGCCGGCCCATCCAGGCCGTCAACGAAATGGGCGAAGCCCTCATCGACCCGGAGACGCGCCTCCCGATGTGGGAGCGGGAATCCATCCCCTTCCTTTCGGCCGCCCAGATTGACGAGTTGAAACGGCAGATCGCCCAGGCCTCCGGCATCGCCCTCGCGGACATCCCGGAGAAGATCGAAGTGAGCCAGATCGCCTGGATGCCGCCCGTACTCGCGCCGCAAGGGGGCGAAGCGGCGTTCGCCATGGTGCTCCGCCTTCTTGGCCAAAACATGACCGCCATTATCACCTTTATTTTCTTTGCCCTGGCGGTCTTTATTGTATACCGTTATGCTTCCCGGCCCATTCCGACGGAAATCGAGGAATATGTCGAACCGGAAACGATGTCTCTCGCCATGACCACCGGCGACGACGACGACGAGGAACCGGACGACGAGGAATGGGACAAGCTCCGGTCGAAAGTGACGGCGGCGGTTATGGAAGACCCGAAACGGGCCGCCAACCTTCTCAAGCGCTGGATGCGAAAGGATTAGTCCATGGCCAAGGCTGCCAAAGCCGAAGGGCTGACCGGGATTCGGAAGGCCGCCGTTCTCATGATCTCCCTCGACATGGATTCGAGTTCGAAGATCATGGCGAACCTCTCCACGGACGAAATCGAACGTCTGTCCATGGAGATCGCCCGCATCGACGACGAGATCCCGCCGGACGTCCGGGACGCGGTCGTCCGGGAATTCTACCAGACCCACCTCGCCTCGAAGTACCTGAAACAGGGCGGCATCGAATACGCCCGGCAGCTTCTCGAAAAGAGCCTGTCGCCGGAAGAGGCCGCGAAGATCCTGGCGCAGCTCGAAAACACCATCCAGCAGGCGCCGTTCCATTTCCTGAAGCAGGCGGACTCCGAACACCTCCTCATGTACATCCAGGACGAGCACCCGCAAACCATCTCCCTCATCATGGCCCACCTGTCCCCGAAGCAGGCGGCGGAAATTCTTGGCGGCCTGACGCCGAAGAAACAGCTCGAGGTCGTCAAGCGTATCGCCCGGATGGAACAGACGACGCCGGAAGCCATCCGCCTTGTCGAGCAGGGCCTCGAATCCCGCCTCGCCTCCATCGTCACCCAGGACCTGGAGTCGGCGGGCGGCGTCCAGTCCGTCGCCGAAATGCTCAACCTCTGCGACCGGACGACGGAAAAGGGCATCTTGGAAAACCTCGAGGAAGCCGACCCGGACATGGTCGAACAGATCCGGAAGTTGATGTTCGTCTTCGAGGACATCATCCTCGTCAACGACAAGGGCATCCAGTCGATGCTCCGGGAAGTGGAAAACGACGAACTGGCGACGGCTTTGAAGACCGCGTCCGAAGCGATGCAGGAAAAGATTTTCAAAAACATGTCGACCCGCGCCGCCGAAATGATCAAGGAAAACATGGAATTCATGGGCCCCGTGCGCCTCTCCGACGTCGAACAGGCCCAGCAGCGCATCGTCGACATTGTCCGCCGCCTCGAGGAGACGGGCGAAGTGATAATCTCCGGCCGCGGCGGCGACGACAACGTGGTGGTCTAGCCGCATGGACGAATCGCCGGTCATCAACGACTCCGAGGAATTCGTCCCGCTGGACCCGGCCCGGGCCGACGTCCCGCCGGAGGCGGACGCGGGCGAATACCCACCGGACGCCGTCCCCGACGCCGCCCCGGAAGATGTCGCGGACGCCCCGCCGGATCAGGCGGAAGGCGCTCCGCCCGAAGCCGCCGACGGCGACGGCGGCGGCCGCGTCATCGATCCGCAGCAAAGTTACGGCTTCATTCCCCTCGCTCCCGGGAGCGCCCCGTCCGGCGCCATGCCGACGCCGGACCGGGTCATCCACATGCACGATCCGAAGCGCCTCGACACCGTCCCCTTCGAGTTCGCCGACATCCGGGCCCTGGCCCAGCGCATCCTGAAGCGAGCCCAGGAACAGGGCATCGCCAAGATTGAAGCGGCCCGGAAACAGGTCGCCGAAATGGAAAAGGCCGCGTCCGACAAGGCGTACAAGGAAGCCTATCCGAAAGGCCACGAGGAAGGTTTCGCCAAAGGCGAGAAGGAAGGCGCGGCCAAGGCCGAGGAGAAAATCCAGGCCGCCATCAAGGCCGAGCAGGAATCCCTCCGGACCAACGCCGCCCCCGTCGCCGAGACGATGAAGGCGGCGGTGGAGGCGATGAACGCGGCCAAGGAGCAGCTTCTCCAGCAGGCCGAAGGCGACCTTCTCCTCCTCGCCCTCGACCTGGCGAAACGCCTCGTCGGCACCGAACTCCGCATCAACCCGGAAGCCATCCGCCCCATCGCCGTCGAGTGCATCGGCCTTGTCACCGACCGAGCCGACATCACCGTCAGGGTCAATCCGGAGGACTACCGGATAATGGAGGACTTCTACCCCGACCTCAAGGTTATGTTCCCCGATCTCGGCCCCATCCGCGTCGTCCCCGACGAAAACGTCGACCGGGGCGGCATCATCGCCGCCACCCGGGAGTCCGAGGTCGACATGCAGCTCGCCACCCGGCTGGCCGCGTTCGAAGAGGTCATCCTCGGTTTTTCCGAGGAGGAAGCCACGGCGCCGTGGAGCGCCATTCCCCCGGAAGCCATCGCCCAGGCCAAGGCCGCCAGCCAGGAATCGTCTTTCTCCCTCTACGACGACGACGGCGAACCGGGCGAAGCGCCGCCGCCCGGTGAATACAACCCGGACCAGTTCGACGAGTACCACCCGGAAAATTCCGACCTCCCGGACGCCCACCCAACCACTGACGCCGGACCGCCCGACGCCGCCGCCGCATCGGACGATGGCGCCGCGCCGGTCCCCGACGAAAACGCCCAACCCGAGACGGCAACGCCGCCGCCCGACGATAACGCCCAGGCAGGCGCTCAACCGGCCGCCGAGCCGGGTGCCGACCCGTCCGGCCAACCCGACGACGCCTTCATGGCCCAGTCGGATCTCGCCGACCTCGCCGAACTGGCCGAGATGGCCGGAGCCGAAGGCGAACCCGGAGGCGGCGAAGGCTGAGCGTAACCGCGTGCGCTTGCGGTTCCGGCAGGAGATTCGAAAGAAGATTCGGAAGAAGATTCGGAAGAAGATTCGGAAAAAAAGTTCGGAAAGAAGGTAAGGTTCGGAAAAGATGATTCCGAAAAGATGATTCCGGAAAAGTGATTCAAATACGTTTTTACAGAAAACGATCCGGACAACGAACCATAAACTCGAACCGGGAAAGACCCTCAAAGAAGGTAACGCTACCGCATCAAATCAGTACTGCCCGGCAACGGGAACAAGCACCCGTTCGAGCGTCTTCTGCCGCGCTCCGCGCCGCCGCCATTTCTCCAGCGTCAATTCCACCGCCGCCTCGACGTCCTTGTCGAAATCCGCGTGCGCCTCCCTGGCGACCACCGGGTCGGACAAAGCCAGACACGACTCATAATTAAGGAAATACGACCGGCTGTCCATATTGGCGCTTCCCACCACCAGCCACTTCCCGTCCGCCACCATGGTTTTGGCGTGGAGAATCGGCGTCTGCCATTCGTAAATCCTGACCCCGGCCTCGAGCAGTTCGCCATAAAACCGCAGGCCCATTTCCCGCACCAGCCGCACGTCCGTCACGCCCGGCACGAGGAGCCGGACCCGGACGCTGCGCCGCGCCGCCGAGAGAATCGCCCGGCGGAGATTGTACGGCGGCACAAAATAGGCCGAGGCGATGTCCAGCCGTTCCCGCGCCCCGAGAATGCCGAGGATGGCAAGGTCGTAGGTCGGGCTGTTCCCCTGATCCGGCGACGACGACACCACCCTGACCATGGGCCTGGAACCGGCGGCACCGGCGTGAACGGTACCTCCCCGAGGTTCGCGCCCCCCGTTATCTTCGACATCCGCATCGACGCTGGCGTCCTCCGCGCCCGCGCGATCATCCGCGCCATCGTCCACCGGCCGTTCCCCCGGCCATCCGCTGTCGTCCCGGACAAACGGCCTGTCCAGCGCCTTTTTGAGCGGGTTCAGGCTGGCGATTGGGAGGTTTTTCCCGACCCAGCCGCGACCGCCCTGCGACCAGGTCTCCATAAACACCCGTTCCGCGTCGAGCGCCCCCGGCCCGGATATGCGAAGCGCCGTGTCCCGCCAGCCAGTGAAGCCGTCCCCGTCCTGGATGTCCGACAGGTTGATGCCGCCGAGGACGGCGTGCCGCCCGTCCGCCACGAGGATTTTCCGGTGGTCACGGTTGTTGCCGCGAAGGATGGTCCAGGAAAGGAGGAACGGATTGAATACCCGGGCCTCGACGCCGTGGTCGGTCAGTTCGTCGAGGCGGGCGATAAAGCCCCGGTGGAATCCGGCCGCGTCCACCAGCACCCGGACCCGGACGCCCCGCCCCGCCGCGTCCTTCAATGCCTGGAAAAACGTCTCCGTCGTGTCGTCGTTTTCAATGATGTAGGTTTCAAAAACAATGGTGTGCCTCGCCTCCCGGATGAGCCGGAGCATTTCCGGATAGGCTTCCTCCCCGTTTTGAAGCAGCTTCGCCGACGTCACCGGCCGGCGGCGGCTCCCGGTGTACCGGTCGAGCCCGGCCTCGAACTCGTCTGTCCCGATCGGCGCCGACGGATAGTCGTGCCGGCTGGCGGGGCGCCAGACCTGCTGCGTTTTCAGGGGAAAGGCGGTACATCCGGGAACAAGAACGAGCGCCGCCGCCAGCACCAGAAACAGCCGGGCGGTGCGGCCCGACGAGAGCGGCTTCCGACGGAAAGGCAGTGGCGGCAATACTATCAAGGCAGTCGTCTAGTCCAGTCAACAAGGTCCAAGGGGAATGGAGTAGTATACCGCCGGGCAAGTTTTTCGTAATACTAATTCACCGTTTTTTGGCCCCATTCACCCACGAAAAAGCGGAACCGGTTCAATCCGGTTCCGCTCGCGAATGGCTGCTCCCGGTGCCCTGGCCTCGGAAGACGCTGTCATAACGTTGTAAAAACGCGCTAAAACTCATAGCCGAACTTCACCCCGACGTTGTGATCGGTGGACTTTGCGCCCCACAGGAAATCATAGTCAACCCCGAAAGTCACGCCACTGACCGCCGCCGGACGCACGAGGAGGCTCACGCCCAGGTTCGCCATGTGATCCGAGTACCGGGCGCCGACCACCCGGAACGGCAGGGCGCCGAACCCGGCATTGATAAACCTGGCGGCCCCCGACGGCTGTTTGTCGCCGACGTTGGCCACCCAAAAGGCCCGGCCGGACAGGGAGACGGTATCCGGATCGTTTGTCCAGCCGACATCGGTCCCGAGGCGCACCTGCTGGGTGGTGAAGCGGCTGCCGGCGATCCGTTGGGCCAGGTTGGTCGCGCCGGACGGGAGGGTGGACGTTTCGCCGATCTCGTCCAGGTGGACTCGCTGGTAGGTATAGCCGAGAGCGGGACGGAGGAACACGTTGTTTTGGAGAACCACCGGACGGGAAACTTCCAGGGCCAGGCTGAGACTCTTGCCGTGGTAATCGGCCCGCAAATCCTGATTGTATTCCGGCAAACCGGTCAGGCGGATTGATCGTTTCGACTCATAGTCCTGCCAGCCCAGGGCCAATCCGGCATTCACAATCACGCCGAACGGGACGAGCCCCTGCCCGTACAGCCCGGCCTGGATGTCGTCGGCGTCGATGTTCTGGTAGTCGCCGTCCAGTTCGGGTCGGCCATACCTGAACAGCCCGCCGATCCGGAACACGTCGTTCAGCCAGCGGTCATACCCCATAGCGACGGTAAAGCCTTTGACGTCGAAGTCGCCGTAGCCGCTGCCGTAGTTGCCGTCGACAGACTGGTTGGTGTAGCCCGGAGTGACCCACAACCCGTTCGTGCGGCGTTCGTCGGTGCAGGAGAACGAACGGAAGGAGACGGACGGCAAGGCTTCGGCGGACTCGGCCGAGACCGTTCCGTTTGGTCTGGGCACGGTGGCGTTTAGACGGTCGAAGGCCGTCGTGGCGCCGTTCTGCACCATGCTCATGGACGAACTCAGGGTGTTCCCCATGATTTGGGTCAGTTCGCGGTGGTACAGGCCCGTGGACAGGGTGCCGGTGACCGGATCGCCCGCGCCTCGAAGATAGAGGCCGAACAGCGGGTCGAGCTGGTCGACAGCCACGATCATGGGCCGGGCGAACAGGGGCACGTGCCCCATTGGATCGTCCGAGCTGAATTTCTGGTAATAGATAACGCCGCTTGAATCGATCACCCCGTGGACGTTGCCGGTCAGGTTCGACGTGTCGACCGTCACATGGGAGGCCATTTCGGCGATCAGCGAATCGAGGGCGTTTCCGGCGCCGGCGTCGGCGGACAGGAACGCGATTGAATTCAGCCCGGTGCCGCTGTAGGCGTCCTCGGAAATCTGGACCCTGGTTCCGTCCTCGACGCTGCTGTCTCTGGAGTTCACGGTCAGGACGAATCCGCCGTCCGCGCCGGTGATGGTGACGGTGGCGTCGCCGTCGTTTTCGTAGAGGGACAAGGTGCCGTCCACCAGGGTTTTCCCCGCCAGTTCGGCCGAAGAGGTGATGCGGAGCCCGTTTGTGAATGACGGACTGGCGTCGCCGCCGATGGACAGGTTGCTTATTTCTCCCCCATGGGTGTCGACGGTCAGGTGTTTGGCCGTCATAACCGTGTCGTTGGCGCCGTCGCCGAATGTCGCGTAGCCCTTGTATTCGTCGCCGATGACGACCCGTTCCAGGTTGGTCAGCGCCCCCTGGTTCAGATAGGTAATGTTCACACCCTTGTTGAAATGGAGGGTGGTGCCGGTGGCGTCGATGGTGTTGTTGGCCGCCGTGCCGTCAATGATATACCGGGATAGGGAGGCGCCGGTTTCGTCAAGGCCGGTAAACCGGATTTCGGAGTCTCGTATGAAATTTTCCGTGGACGGCGTGGTACTGACAGCCACGAACGTGGTGGCGCCTTCAAACTCGAATTGGCCCCCGTCAATCTCCACGCCCTGATCGAAATTGTTGGTGCTGTCGCTGCTCCAGAAAACCATCCTGTTGGCGTTGGGGCTGCTTTCGTCGAAATGGATTTGCCCGGCCGTGCCGGGATTGACCGCCGTTTTCAACACGCCCCCGTAGACAAGCGAATGGGATTCAATAATGACGTCTCCCCCGCTCCCGACGGTGACGGTCGGCGTGTTTCCCTGAAAATCCAGTATCTGAAAGCCGGCGGATGTGTCGGCGATAAGGTGGCTGTCGCCGGCGGAGGAATCCATATTCATGGCCGCAAGAGCCAATTGGCTATTGCCGGTGCCCTCCGCCACCTGAAACACCGCGTTCCGGAGGTTGATGGTGGCATCGCCGGCGATGTTCCCGCCGTCGACCACGACCCGGCCTGCATCGCCGTCGACACTGGCAATGTCCACCGTGGCGGCCGAGGCGATACTGTTGATAAAGATGCCGGCGGCGGCGTCTTCACCGGTTGCCGATCCGGTGCCGTTGCTGGTGCCCACGGCGAGGATCGCGCCGTTGCCCAGGCTGTCCACCCGGACGGTTTCGTCAAGCCGGTTGCTGCTCGTGATAGCCACATACCCGGAAATGTCGTTTACGATTTTTGCCCTGGCCGTGTCGCCGATATGGAGGGTGGTGGCGGCGTTGTGGCTGGAGCCGCCGGTCAGGGTGGTGATGGTGGTGAGGGCCGCCGCGTTTGAGCCGTCCAATACCAGGCTGGTCCCGGCTGAGGCGGAACCCAGTTCATTAATAGTGGTGTCCTGGATTGCGGTGGTCCCGTTCAGGTTCAGGCCATACGCCCCGCCCCGGTTAAAGTCGATAGGTCCGTCGTACCGTGTTTCATTTTCAAAATTAAGGGTGGTGACGCCGGTGGTCCCGCCCTCAATCCCGTTATTAAAACTAACGACCTTGTAATTTGCAGTATCTTCGGCATCAAATGTGAATACGGAATTGGCGGTGAGCGTTCCCAAATTTAATTTATTGCCGGAATTTCCTACAAATTTTATTGAAACATGACCGCTGACGTTTGCCCGGCCGTCGGCATTGGTGCTACGGAATAATATATCTTGCGTATTCATGATGATAGAGGTGGAAAGGTTTTCATTCGCCCCACCGACGTAGTCTCGAAAATTCATTACAATAGCGGCGCCTGATTTGGGCAATATTGATATAGTGGTATTGCTGGTGATGGAACCAAGGTCGGCTGAACGTTGAGCATCACGATCACCCACCCAAATTTCACCGGTCTTAGCGTTGGTGACACTAATGGTGGTATTTCCAACAATCGAGCCTATATCCACCGCATTGCCGTCTGTAACAAAAGTTGTCTCCCTGCCGGTATCGGCATCACCCAAGGTATCTATTTTGGCTGTCCCCTTATTATTCAGAGTTAATGTGCCGGAAACCGAGCCTAAATCCACTGTCCCGTAATTTTCGATGGAAACGGCACCGTTA
>JAJQFC010000342.1 GCA_021201355.1 Planctomycetaceae bacterium
ACCACCAGCACCGGCTGAAGCCACACCGCGGCCCGGACCTCCCGTGGCGGCGGCAGGGCGAAGGGGTGGTTTGGGCGGCGGGGCTGGGCGCGGATGCGGGTAAAATCGGCCCGGCGAAGGCCGAGGGTGACGCGGCCCTTATAGACAAGGCCGTCGTCACCGTACTGTCCGAGTATGAGGCTGGCTACCGCCGCCCGCTCGCCAATCATGTAGCCGCAGACGATGAAATCGTCCTGAAGCCAATTTTTTATCTTCAGCCAGTCAGTGCTCCGGATACCCATCCGATAGGGGCTGTCAAGGCGTTTCGCGATGATTCCCTCAAGGCCCAGTTTCTTAACGCGGTCGAAAAAGTCGATTCCGCTTCGGGGAATGACGCGGGACAGGGCGAGGTTCTCGCTTTCCGCCACGGTTTCGTGAAGGATGTCGAGGCGTTCTTCCAGCGGATGTTTGGTCAGGAGGGCGTCGTCCCTGTAAAGAATGTCCACCGCCACGAATGTGGCCGGATGGACGCGGGACAGGCGGGTTATGGCCAAGGGGTTTTTCGTGACAGACCGTTGTTTGATGTGTTCGAAATCCTCTTTGGCGCCGACGCCGATAATGATTTCTCCGTCAAGAATGCGGCTGTCGACCTGTTTATGAATGGCGGCGAGTTCGGGAAATTGGGACAGGACATACCGGCCGCGCCGATTAATAAGGACGGTCTCGTTATCGTCCAGGTAGGCGAGGCAGCGTTCTCCGTCCATCTTGAGTTCGAAGACGTGGTCGTCGGAATCGAACGGTTCGTCAATTTCGGCGACGAGCATTGGTTTGGCCGAACGGCTGGCAAATACGTCCGTCATGTTCCGGTCCTGCGCCGGGCCCGGACCGGTGCCTTTTTACTCTTGGCCGATTTCCGGTCAGAACCTTCCAGTTCTTCCATGCTGGCCTTAAGGGCGTCCATCAGGTTGATGACGCGATTGCCGCCGGCGGCTTCCGGCTGGGCGATTTCCTTGCCTTCAATCTTATCCTCGATCATGCCGCGAAGACGCTCCTGGTATTCATTTTTAAAGGCGGCCGGCTCGAACGGCTTTTCCATGCTGGCGATGATGCGGTCGGCCATTTTCAATTCCGCCGCATCGACTTTCGCCTGCGGAATGTCCCGGGGAATGTCCCTGACTTCGTCGGCATAATGGAGCGTTTGCATAATCAGGCCGCCCTCGGCCGGTGACAGGGCGAGGATGACTTCGTTGGCGCCGATGACGGTATGGCCGATGGCGATGCGTTTTCGTCCTTCCATGGCCTGACGGAGGAGTTCAAAGGCTTTTTCGCCGCCTTTTTGCGGCGTAACGTAATACGAGCGATCGAAGAACACCGGAGAAATTTCGTGGAGATCGGAAAATTGCAGGATCTGGATGCTCTTGTCCTTTTCCGTTTTTACCTTTTCGAAATCATCATCGGTGAGGACGACGTATTTTCCCTTGTCGTACTCGTACCCCTTGACGATGTCCTCGGTGGTCAATTCCTTGCCGGTAACTTCGTCGATCTTCTTATAACGAACCCGCCCTTTCGTTTCCTTGGATAATTGGTTAAAGCGGATTGTATTATCTTGCGTGGCGGTGTACAGGTTGACCGGAATATAAACGAGGGCGAAGGAAATTGCCCCTTTTTGCGCGACTGCCATGATGCGTCCTCCCGACGGCGCCGCGAGAGCGGCTCCTCACTTGTTAGTGTTCGGGAGACCGTTTGGGCCATTCGTGAATACGCGGCAAAAGAAGGGACTTCCCGGCCGGGAAGTCCCTTCGAAAGATTCATGCGTCATTTCTTATAATTGGCAATGTAGGCGAAACCGCCCGCGCTACTACGCGTCGTCCAACGCTTCGACGCCCGGCAGTTTCTTTCCTTCGAGGAATTCGAGGGAGGCGCCGCCGCCGGTGGAGATGTGGGTCATCTTGTCGGCGAGGCCGGACTTGTTGACGGCGCTCACCGAATCGCCGCCGCCGATAATGGAGGCGCACTGGGAATTGTCCGCCACGGCCTGGCACACCGCGAAGGTGCCCTTGGCAAAGGCCGGTTTCTCGAACACGCCCATCGGGCCGTTCCAGACGATGGTCTTGGCCTTGGCGATCTCCTTGGTGAAGAGGGCGATGGACTTCGGGCCGATGTCCAGGCCCATCATGTCGTCGGGGATTTCGTCGAAGGTGCCGTCGGGTTCGGTGACGTCGAACTTCCGGGCGCAGACGTGGTCGACCGGAAGCAGGATGGTGACGCCTTTTCCCTTGGCCTTGGCAAACACTTCCCGGGCGACATCCAGTTTGTCCTCCTCGACGCGGGAAATGCCGACCCGGACGCCCTGGGCCTTCAGGAGGGTGTAGGCCATGGCGCCACCGATGATGATGCTGTCGACCTTCTCGAGCAGGTTCGTGATGACGAGAACCTTGTCCGAGACCTTGGCGCCGCCGAGAATGACGAGGAACGGCTTTTCCGGATTGGCCAGGGTGTCGCCGAAATATTTGACTTCCTTTTCCATGAGGAAACCGGCGACGTTGGCCTTGATATATTTGGTAACGCCGGCGGTGGAGGCATGGGCGCGGTGGGCGGTGCCGAAGGCGTCGTTGACGTAGATGTCGCCGAAGCTGGCCAGTTCCTTGGTGAAGGCGTCGATTTTGGCCTTGGTGGCGTCGTCCTGCTTGGCGTATTTGTTAAGGAGTTCCTCTTCCGGGTGGAAGCGGACGTTCTCGAGTATCATCGCCTCCCCGGGCTTCAGGCCGTCGACCATCTTTTTCGCTTCCGGGCCGACGCAGTCCGGCGCCAGCGGCACGGGGATGCCGAGGAATTCCGCCAGCTTTACCGCCGCCGGCTTGAGGGAGAATTCGGGTTTGGCCTCGCCGTCCGGGCGGCCGAGGTGGGACATGAGGATTAGTTTGCCGCCGTGATCGAGGACATAGCGGATGCTCGGCAGCGCCGCCTCGATGCGGGTGGCGTCGGCAACTTTTCCGTCCTTCAAGGGCACATTGAAATCGACGCGCATGAGGACGCGTTTCCCGTTGACGTCGACGTCACGGATGGTTTTTTTGGCCATGGTTGTCTCCTGTAGTGGGGTGGTTGGTAGTGACTGTAGAATGCCATTTACATTAAAGATGGCGAAGGCGGCTTGCGCCGGCGTTTCGTTTCCGGCCGACTGTACCGGTAGTGAAACAACTTTCCTGTCTATCGACCGTTTGGCCGATACACCCTTAATAATTCGTCCTAACGGCGATTCTGTCAAGATGCGCCGTGCCGGCGGATTTCGGCCGGGGCGACAGGACCGCGCGGGAGAGGGGAGGGGGCTTTCCAACCGGCCGGGAAAAGGTATACTTGGGGTTTGTTCACACATACCGCCCATGGGGCAAGGGGATTGTCCCGCTGTTCGACGTTTTGCTGAATATTTCGTCGCGGCGGGCTTGAATCGAAAGGAAATCGGCAATGAACCCAGTTCTTCAAACGCTTCTTGATCGCCGCAGCATTCGGAAATACACGGACAAACCGATAAGCGCGGCCGATCGCGACGCCATCCTCCAGGCCGGCCTTCACGCGCCAAGCGCAAAAAACACGCAGGCCTGGCATATCACCGTTGTTGAAAAACCGGATGTCATCCAGAACATCACCCGCGAAGTAAAGGCCGCCATTCTTCGCGCCGGCGTGACAAAATACGAGGCCCTGGCGAAGAATGACAACTATTCCGTCAACTTCCGCGCCGCGCCGCTGTTCGTCATCACCTCGGCCAACCCGGACGAAACGTCCTGTCCGGCGGAGGATTGCGCCGTCCTGCTTGAAAACATGTTCCTGGCGGCCCATTCGCTCGGGATAGGCAGCTGCTGGATAAACCAGCTTGGCTGCGTCACGGACGAACCGGAATTCCGGAAATTCCTCACCAGCCTCGGCGTACCGACCGCGAACAAGGTGCAGGGTTCCGCCTGTTTCGGGTACGCCGACGGTCCCGCTCCGAAGGCGCCGCCGCGCCGCGAGGGAACGGTCAATCACGTTTAACGTACCCGGTTTTACGGCGGGTTCCAGTCGCCGCCCGCCGCCGCACATTTTCGGTCGTTCGACATCGGCCATGCCACGCGGAACGGTATCGATCGGTGCGTTTCCATGGTGATTTGTGACGAATTGTCAGCCCCGGCGGCGCCCGCGCGTCGCCGGGGCGCTGTTCGGTGGCCGCGGTCGCCGATTCAGTGGCCGGTGCCCGAGGAAAACGCCATGAGCATTCTGGAAAACGAGAAGGAGTCGCTCCAGCCAATCCTCAAATGGGCGGGAGGCAAGCGGCAGCTCCTGGCAGCCATTCTGCCGCGTGTGCCGCCATCGTTCGACCTCTACGCGGAACCGTTCCTCGGCGGCGGCGCCGTCCTTTTCCGGCTGCGGCCGGAACGGGCGATAGTCTCGGACGCCAATGCGGAACTCATCAACCTCTACACCGTCATCCGGGACGACGTCGACGCCCTCATAGACGCCCTGCGCGGCCACCGGAACGACGCCGGCTATTACTACGCCGTCCGGAACATCGACAGAAACCCGCCGGCGTATGCAGAAATGACGCCGGTGGAACGCGCCTCCCGCACACTGTACCTCAATAAGCATTGCTATAACGGCCTGTACCGCGTCAACAGTCGCGGCCATTTCAACACGCCGTTCGGCCGCTACCGGAACCCCGCCGTTGCCCGCGCGGACGAACTCCACGCCCTCAGCGCCTACCTCCGGAACGCGGACATCGACATTCGCCTGGGCGACTACGCGGCCGTGTGCAGGACGGTGCCGTCCGGAGCGTTTGTCTACCTCGACCCGCCGTACCATCCGGTTTCCGGCACGGCCAAGTTCACCGGCTACACCGCCGGCGGCTTCGGCCCGGCCGAACAAGAGCGGCTTAAACTGGCATGCGACGACCTGACCCGCCGCGGCATCCGCTTTCTCCTCTCCAATTCCCGCGACGAATTTATTCTCGACCTTTACCGGGAATACCACATCGACGTCGTCAAGGCGCGGAGGCCGGTCAATTCGGCCGCCGGCGGACGCGGCGAAGTCGACGAAGTGCTGGTACGGAACTATTAAACCCGGTTCACGCCAATCCCGTCACCATGTTGATGGACAATTCGTTTCCCGGCGGTTCCATTCGGCGCACGCTCCAGCCGGTTCTTGTTCCTGAGCCGTGCCGTCGGCATGGCGCCGATGATCCCATTCCCGCCCGCTCCACCTCGACCGGGTGAAGCCAAAACCAACTGCCCGTCCTTCGCCCGTCTTGGGAAAATTTCCAGCGTCGACCGAACGGGTAAATCCACGTCCAGAAGAAGCTTTCCCGGATCTTCTTATTAACAAAAATAAACGCTTTGCCAACCGCTTCCGCAGGGGATTGATCCGCGCTTTTGTTGAAAGAAAATCGCCAATGCTAAACGATAAAAATGGTGAAAAATCCCCGAAAAACCGCGATTTATCAACCGTTTTCGGAATTCGGAAATCACCATCATTTTTCTAAAACAAGATGATTCCGGGGGTAATCCATCCGTCTAAAGTTATTTTAACTTGCGGGGATAATTTAGCTATTGAATTCACGGAATTCGCGAGTATAGTGAGCTTGGAAATGATAGTAGTTAATGAAAGAAGTTGACATTAACGTGATAAACGCATAGAAATGACCTGTATGCCGCATCACATGCGGCAGGCATTTTCGAACCTTCTCTGGTAGTCGCGGTCCCCCACTTGCCGCGATCGGTCGGCCCGGGACTTTACCAAAAAAAGTCGACTACGCGTTCGCCCAGGCTGATGGATTTTATGACGCTTTCGCGCCGAAAGGCGGTTGTTGCCGGATTATGCTAAACGGATTGACAGGTACCCGCATACATATCGAAGTCTCGGCTTTCCGCTTCCAGGCGCCGCGCGTCGCCGCGCCGTCCGCGTCCGTCCCGCCAGCACGGTCAAGAACACACTCGCCCCAACAGGGGGCGCTTCGTTTCTTTTATTTGGGAGACACGCCATGATTCGCCAATTCCACCGAGGGTTCGCCGCCGCCATCGCGGCCGTGATGTTGTTGGGCGCCAGCGCCTTCGCCGCCCAGGATCCCGTCGCCCGTCAGCAGCAGCTCGACGAGGAGATGGCTCAAATCAACCGTCATTACGACGATGTTCGCCGCGAACTGAATGAAGAGTACGCCGCAATCAACCAAGAGAAGGACGAAAATTGCGAAGCGATTTTCGAACGGGTCAGGGATTTGAAACTGCGCCGCGCCGAAGCGATGCGGAATCTCGAAGCCGAACAGGCCAGTTTTGAACAGACGATGCGGGACGGCAACATCCCCGCGGAAGATCAGCGCTTTATCGCCGCCGCCCAGCCCATCAGCGCCCGCCGCGAGCAGGTGACGATGATGTATGATTCGTCCCTCGATACCCTGCAGCATCTTTATCAATTAAACGGCAAACGCTTCAACGACCTCTTAAAGATCCACAACGCCCGCGAATCGCTTGAAGAAAACCGTATGCGCGAACTCCGCGACTTCGCCACCCGCGCCGCCCGGATTAACGCCATGACCGCCCGGCAGAACCTGACGGATGACGAGCGCGTTCGCCTCGCCGCCGAAACCGGCCGCCTCGAGGATGAAAAGAACATCGCCGAGGATCGCTACAACACCTCCCTCGCCGCCCTGGACGAATACCGCGACCTCGTCAACGACCGCATTGCCGCCCAGCGCGCCTATGTCGAGGATTACCAGAATATCATGAACGACCTCGTCAACGACACCGACCCGGGTCAGCGCGAGGAAACCGCCGTGGCTATCGCCAACCTCAACATGCAGAAGGACGCGGATGAACGCGTGTATCAAAATAATGTTCGTTACATTGAAGAACGTCTCGCCTATGAACGGATGCGCGCCCGCGAAATGGCCCGCCTCGCTTCGGACCGCCGCGACATCGACACCGCCTGGGCCCGTCTCCAGGCCAGCTACAACCGTCATATGGAAGATGTCCGGAATCAGCTTTCCGTCGCCAATATTTCCGCCGAACGCCGCGCCGAACTCGACCGGCAAATCGCCCGCGACCAGCAGCTTATGGACCAGGACCGCCGGTCCTATGAAGCCGCCATCGCCAATCTGGACGAGCGTCAGCAACTGGCGGAACGCGCCCTGTCCGAACGTCAGGCCTACCTGAACGACCGGAACGATATCCGGGTCCGCATGTCCCAGGAACCGATGACAGCGGAAAACCGCGACACCTACCGGAATGAAATCAGCCAGCTTGAAGAACGCCGGATCGAGGCCGAACGCGACATCCGCGCCAACATGCTTCGTCTCAACAACACCATGCCGGCCGACTTCCAGGTATCGCCGTACCTGAAATCCGACATGAAGAGCCGTAATGAACGCATTACCCAGCGGTATAACAAAATGAAAGAACGGTTGTCCCAGCGTTGGAACGCGGCCGAACAGAATTTCAATCAGGAAATCGCCGGCATTGATACCCAGCTTCAGGGAGACAATGTCGACGCCGCCACCCGGGACCAGCTGAACGCCCGGAAGGAATCTCTCGAACGCCGCCTCGCCGCCGCCAAGGAACGCGTTGACAAAGCGACCCGCCGTATCGACGAACGCCTTGAAGCCGAGCAGAAGCGTATCAATGCCCGCGCCAACTACCTGTCCCGCCGCGCCGCCCTTCAGGAAAGCCTGGCCGAGAGCGACGGCAATTACAACGACATGGCGTCTTACGAGCAGCAGCTCCGCGCCCTCGACACTGAACTTTCGAAGAGCGAACGCGAATACCGTGAAAGCATCAAGCCGCTTGGCGACGTCGTCACCGCCGACGCCGAATCGGACGGCTGGGACGAAAACCGCGCCAAGCAGGTGTGGGACCGTCAAATGCAGAATATCAATGCGGACGTCCGGTCCACCATGGCGAATCAGGCCATGCCGGGCCAGACCCTGACGGAAACCAGCTCCCGCGCTTCCGGCATGGCCGCCACCCGGACGGCGCCGACAGCGGGCATCGCCACCGGCACCGCCGCAGCCACAGCCGACGCCATGGCAGCAAATAACGCCGCCCGCGCCAACGCCGTCGCCGCCCAGCGGGCCAACAACGCGGCCATGAACAACCAGACCGGCGAACCCAAAAGCACCTGGGCCCGTATGCGCGAATCCATCGTCGACAGCTACCGGGACGCCGTGAACTACCTGGCCGACTAAGTGTCATGACGTGACAGCGACAGAGGTACACTCTAACGAGACAACGCGCGTTCCGGCAGCCTAGGGATAACGGGACGCAGCCCCGGGGAGGTAACCGGAACGCGCTTCAAGGACCGACCCGAGTACATCCCAACTCAATGCGGATAGGGTCAGGCAAGGGAGCGCCCTCCTTTTTCAATAAACTGTAACAAAAAACCCACCATAACGCCCCACCATCACGCACACATCTTCGCACCCTTGCCGGCCGCCCCCTTCATTGGGGGCGGCGTTTTTTCATAAAGGACCGGGAGATATTATGGATAATTAGCTTGGGCGAGGCGAGCTTTTAAAGAAAAGATTGGTCTGGCCCTCCATTAGAAAAAAAACTATTTCCACCGTTTCAACGTTGCCAGAAATTCCCGGAGCATCGGCCGCGCCTCGTCGACGGTATAGTTGTTGCCGGTCTCTTCATTCCAGTGATCAAGAAAACGCAGATTGGATTCCACCATTTCCTCCACCGTCGCCTCGCGGGTGAATTCCCCGTTCTGGTAGCAATATGTGCAATACTCCGCGTGAGGCGTTCCATCGGCGTTCGTCCCGAAATCCTCCGGGGAACGCAGATTCATCCCGCAACTTTGACAGACCCGTTCTTCCATGAAGAATCTCCTAAAAAAGAAATTTCCTTTGCCGAACGAAAAAACCGGCTCCTATTCAAGGTACGCCGAATGGTTCTCTTTACTGCCCAAATATTCGCGAAATCGCCAGGCCACGGCTCCCGGCTTGCGGCGCGTGGACCAGATGACGTCCACGTTTATCCGCCACGGCGTCCGCCGGTACGCTTCGAGCTGAAGCCGCACCAGGTCGCCGCTCTCGAAATACGGCGCCGCCAGGTGTTCCGGCAGCACCGCCCAGCCCAGCCCCTGGCGCACCGCCTCGATTATCGCGGCGTAACTACTGAAAGACTAGGAATGACTCGACTCGAGGTGCTGGTTCGTGGGCATTCGTTTGACATTCGGAGCGTATTCTATTTGCCTGGCGCTGTTGAGATGGCTGAAGCGGATAAGGCGGACGTCGGCCAATCGGTGGTTTTTCCCGACTGCGTTCACCAGCCGCAGCCGGCCCAGGCGAAAAAAACCGATATCCTCGGGATAATGGTAATTCACCACCGTCAGGCCAACGTCGGCTTCGCCTTTCCGGACCTTCTCAGTCACGCCTTCCGCGTCCGGAGGGACGGTGGCAAGGCGCACATGCGGAAATTCTTCGGCGAGGACGGTCAGGGCATTTCCCAGGAGATCGGCGGGCAGCGTTTCGTCGACGCAGAGCTTCACCGAATCCTCCACCTCCTTCAGCAGGTTCAGCGAATGTTCCTCGAAGGCGCGACTGTGAAAAAGCACGGATTCCGCTTCCGGCAGCAGACTTTTTCCTTCCTCGGTGAGGACGGGGAATTTTCCCGATCTGTCGAAAAGCTGGACGCCGAGATCGATTTCGAGGTTGGCGACGGCAAGGCTCACCGTCGATTGCGCTTTTCCCAGCACCCTGGCGGCCTTGGAGATGGAGGAATGCCGGGCCGCGAGGACAAAGGCTTCTATCTGATCGAGGGAATAGCGCATGCACTGACCTATCGAAAGAATCGATGATATCCAATTTGCGGCTGCCGGTTTGTTTTGCTATAAAGCCCTCGCTCGTGAGGCGGGCCTGCACTTGCCACGATTAAAACATCCCCATATTGTGCCGCCTCATCCCCTTGAATGCCAACAAAAAACCAAGGGCGGTGCTATGCCGCCGTCCCGTCGCCCGATACTCGGTATTAACGAAAAAAACCGTTTCTCAAAGGAGGCAACCATGCACAAAAAACCATCGGATTCACCCGCCGCCGCCATGTCCGGCGCAGCGGAACCGCGCGACCTGGAGATGCTCCGGACGGCTATCCGCCTCGCCGAGGAATCCCGGGCCGACGGACGCCATCCCTTCGCCGCCATTGTCGTCGACGCCGGCGGCGGCATCGTGGCTCAAGCGTTCAATAATTCGCGACCGCCCCAAGG
>JAJQFC010000213.1 GCA_021201355.1 Planctomycetaceae bacterium
CCCGCATTTGCTCGGCCTCTCCAGGCGTCAGATACACCACAACGCGCTCACATTGCTTTTCCGCTTTCGGCTTCGGTAATCTGCCGCGCTTCAATGCCTTGATCGTTTTATTCATGGCGTCATACCTCCCAAAGCCACTTTAAACCACAACACCCAAAAATCAAGCTCACCGTTTGCTTTTCTGGACGGCAGCGCATATTTGTTCCCACTTAGACCTGGGTGGACAGGCCGCTTTTATCCAAGCCTCGATTTCTTGGTCGCCATTTCACCGTCCGGCCAATTCTCACGGGTGCGGGGATCTTACCGCTCACTTGCCACTTGCGGATCGTGACTTCGTGGACGTTTAGTTTCGTGGCGAGAGTCGGGGCATCTATCAAAACTTCATTCATCAGCGTTTCACTCGTCGTTGTCATTTTCCACTCCGTAATTATCGAATTAGACTTTTAACAGCTAACACAATCGCTTTCGTCGCGGTGGTTCCCACAACTCAGGATTTAATGGGCCGAATTTCGCGTTTTCCGGCCCGTGGTGGAGTTTTGGTCCGTCCGGATTATCTTTGACCGTTCGGATGTTCGGGCCGCTCAAATCGCCCGTATTGGCTCCCGTGTCGTCCACCTGAAAAATCGTCCCATCCTCAATCGCCCGTCTCAGCCGTCCGTGGTACGCGCCACGTCGCTGCAATGCTACAATGATGGTCATTCGAACTGCCTCCATTTCATAGGCCCCGCCATCGACCGCGTGCAGGACGGATTCGGCCAACTCGCCGACGTCCAGCCTGAGACGCCGCGCCGCGATGGTCAGGCCGGGGAATTCGAGATTATCCATAGTTGATTCCCGGGTGACCGGGCCCACGCGGGCGGCGGCGGGATGGCAGTACTCGGCGATGATTTGCCGGGGTCGTCGTTCGCTAGCCAGCGGTCGAACACCGTGGCGAGACAATGACGCATTTCCATGCCATCCAACTTCGGAAGGTCGTAGCGGTCGCCGGTAAACAATTCCGCCTCGTTCAGGACATCGAGGAACGCGGCCTCGAGGGCAAAGTCTTCTTTTCCGGAACCGGCCTTCCCTCCACCGCCGGCCAATACATCAAATCCGGGGCCATCCAGACCATCCATTTCTGGGATCCGAAAATCGCCGCCATCGCCATGAACAAACTGGCATCATGATCCTCGACGGCAGGCGGGACGACATCAAGGCCGGCCTCGACCTCGGCCCCGACGGCTTCCGCAACCTCACGCAAGACCCGGAAAAACCGAACCTGTTCTACGGCCAGGGCTGGGTCGACGTTACCACCGAGAATGTTGATGACTATCCGTTCTAAGCGTCAAAACATATATCATCAATCGGGACGCGGATGAGACAGCGGCTGGCATGTTTTCGCGCCGTGGCATGGATGAAATCTCACAAAAAACAGAAGATGCCCGATCAATAACGCGATCTCACAGAAGGTTGTTTGACAAAAAAACATGATTCCCGTGATTCTACAAAAGGGGACCACCACTTCTTCCCTGGTGGAAGAAATGGCGGTCCCGACATTCCCCGTCCGAAAACTCGAAGGGTACGTGCACGTAAACATTTTCGAGGATCCGGGGCCAGCGGCTTCCTCCGGCGTGATGTAAGTCGTGCTCCACAGGTTCAAGAAGCGTTTCCCCTACTCCGTCCGCAACGCGTCGAAGTTTAGGAACGGCTTTTGAAATCCGGTAGGGGACCCGGCTTTTGTCCGACCCGATTGTCGGAATGCCGCCCGGCATTGTACTCCCCCCCGGCACGACCCGTGGTGGCCAGGTAAAATTGCACCTTCACGCCGTATACCATGGGGATGGCCGGCCCGCTCTTGCGTTGGATGTTGCGCCGGAACCGCATCACCATGGATTTGTCTTTACCCTCCGAGTCCGACCCAGGCGAGAAACGCCGGGACGACCATAAGGCATTTTTTTGCTTCGGCCGAAGCGGTTACCACGACTCCAGAAGATAACCGCGTTCATGCGCCGGAGTGAGTCTTTTTTTTTCCGCGAGAGGATGAACATGGCATCCGATTTCCTTCGCCTCGTCGACATTGAGAAACAATTTTCCGGGGTGCCAGTCTTGAAGAAGGTTTCATTGTCCATAGGGCAAGGGGAAATACGTTGTCTGGCCGGTGAAAACGGCTGCGGCAAATCGACGCTCATTAAGATTGTTTCCGGTGTCTACGACTTCGACGCCGGTTCCGTCTACATTAACGGCATCCAGCGTCACGAGCTCCGGCCAGTCGATTCCATCAACGCCGGAATCCAGGTCATCTACCAGGATTTTTCCCTGTTCGCCGGCCTGACCGTCATGGAAAACCTGGCCCTCAACACCCAGATTGAGCAGAAGAAATTCCTCGTCCGCCGCAAGGAAATGCGCGAAATTGCCGAACGCTGCCTTGCCCAAATAAACGTCGACATCGGCCTCGACCGCCTGGTCGGCGACCTGTCCGTCGCGGACAAGCAACTCGTCGCCATCTCCCGCGCCCTCGTCAACGACGCCAAACTGATCATTATGGACGAGCCGACGACGGCCCTGACCCAGCACGAGGTCGATTCCCTTTTCGAGATAATAAAGGGTTTGAAGGAGCGCGGCATTTCAACCCTGTTTGTCAGTCATAAGATGCGGGAAATGCTGGAAATCAGCGAGAAAATCACCATCATGCGAAACGGCGTCATCGCCGCCGACGGCGATATCAAGGACTTCGATGAAGCCAAAATCACCTATCACATGATTGGCCGAAACCTGGACGACGTCCGTTTTCAGGCACCGGCGCCGTCGGAGGCGAACCCGCTACTCCGTACCCGCAACCTGACACGGCACGGCGCGTTCAGGGATATCGACATTATCCTGAATCCCGGCGAAATCCTCGGCATCACCGGCCTTCTCGGCTCCGGCCGCACCGAACTCGCACTCGCCCTCTTCGGCAAGGAACCTGCCGACCTCGGGAGCATTTACCGTGACGGCAAGGAAGTCCGCATCGACTCCATCCAAACGGCGATGGAATACGGCATCGCCTATGTGCCGGAGGACAGGCTGACTGAAGGGCTGTTCATGGAGCAATCCATCCAGCGGAACATGTTCGCGACCATTTACGACCGTTTCGTCGGCTCGGCCGGACTCCTGAACCTCGGTGATATCGACCGGAAGTCGGGAGACATGATTCGCGCTTACGGCATCAACACTCCCCGCTACAACAATCCGGTCCGCTCGCTGTCCGGCGGCAATCAACAGCGCGTCATGCTCGCCCGCTGGATGATGACGGATGCCCGAATACTCATTCTTAACGGCCCCACCGTGGGGGTGGACGTCGGGTCGAAATTCGCCATTCACGAAATGCTCAGGGAAATCGCCCGGGGCGGGGTCGGCGTGATAATCTGTTCCGACGATATGCAGGAAATCGTTCAGACCTGCAACCGTGTCCTCATCATGCAGGAGGTTAGAATCACGGACGAGATGGTTACCAGGGGAATTTCCGACGCCGACATTTCCATGCGACTCAAGAGAGCCAGACAGGAATCCTATCGTGAGTAAAATACTTTACAGGACGGAATTTCACGTCTTCGTCATCTTGGCGCTTTTCTCCCTGTTGTGCGGGTATATAAACGCCGGGTTCTGGTCTCCCCTCAATCTTTTTTCCATTTTGAAAAGCACGTCCACCATCGGCATCATGGCCCTCGGCATGCTGATGGTCATCGTGGCGGGAGGCATCGATATCTCCATCCCTGCCGTGGCGGTGTTCGCGGTGTATTCGACCTCGAAATTTCTTGTATCGATTAAGTACGCGGGCGGCATTTGGGTGCCGTTCCTGATGGCCATCCTGATTGGCGCGCTCCTCGGGTGCCTGAACGCCTTCTTCATATCGAAATACCGCCTTGCCCCGCTCATCGTCACCCTGGCCATAGCCAGCGCCGTCACCGGGTTTCTTCGGACCTTTATCGGATCGACGGTCATCGCCAACCTGCCCCGGTCCATGTTCGACTTTTCCCGGACGAATATCCTGTCCGTCACCCAGGCCGACGGGTCCGTCGCCCGCCTGTCCGTCGCCGTCGTGGTGTTTGCGGTCATCACCGTCCTGGTTTGGCTTCTCATGAACTACACGACGCCGGGACGCGGGTTGTACGCCCTCGGGAATGACCCGGTGGCGGCGGAGCGCATCGGGTTCAATACAAAACGCATCCAGTTCATGGCCTACGGCCTGTCCGGAGCGTTGGCCGGGATAACCGGCGTCATCCATGTCTCCCTCATCAGGCAGGCGAATATTCGCGACCTCGAAGGCGTGGAGATGGAAGTCATCGCCGCCGTGGTGTTGGGCGGCGCTTCCATCACCGGCGGCAGGGGAACCGTTATCGGCACGCTTCTCGGCGTGTTTCTCATTATGGTGATCAAGGGGAGCCTGATCCTTATGGGGATTCCGTCGTCGTGGCAAAAGGTGGTCATAGGCGCCGTTCTTATTGCCGCCACGGTCGTCACGTCACTCCGGAAAAAGTCTTTTTAGCGTTTTTAAAAGTAACCGGATTCTTACCGCATTTTACGGTCATTACCGGAAAAAGCGAAATGCGCGGAGGAAGACTCGCATTCAATGTAAAACGCTACAGGAAGGCGGAATGAATGGACAACCACAACCAGCTACCGCAATCGCTAACCAGCCGATTGTTCCATGGCGAGAATAATCTGTTTCAATTGGCGGCAATTACGATTATTACATTCGTCCTGATGAGCGCATTGAAGTTCGACACGTTCTTCACCATGCGGAATATGACATCAATGTCGTTTCTTTTTCCCGAACTTGGCATATTCGCGGTGGGAATGGGAATCGCCATGCTGACGGGCGGCATCGACCTATCCGTCGTCGGCGTCGCGAACCTGTCAAGCATTTTGGTCGGATTCATGTTTATCCGATTTTTCCCAGCCGAGGCGTCGCCCGCCGTGGCGGCCCTGTTCATCGCGTCAATGATTGTCCTGGCAATACTGATAGGCGCGTTATGCGGCTGTCTGAACGGGATACTCATTTCCGTCTTTCAGGTGCCGCCGATGCTGGCCACGCTCGGCACCATGCAACTGTTTACCGGAATTTCCATTGTCATCACGAACGGCCAGGCCGTCGTCGGCTATCCGCCGCAGTATTCCGCCATAGGAAACGGAAGTATCGGACCGGTAGCGATTCCTCTTCTTATTTTCATCGTCATACTCGTCCTGTTTTCCATCGCTTCGCGGCGTACCGTCTTCGGCGTAAACCTGTACCTAATCGGGACGAACCTCAAGGCGGCGGTGTTTGCCGGATTACAGGTGAAGAAACAGCTCACCGCCGCCTATATGCTGGTGGGCGCCCTCGCCGGGATTGCCGGCATTATCATCAGTTCCCGGACAAACGCGGCCAAGGCGGACTACGGCTCTTCGTATATTCTTCAATCCGTATTGGTCGTCGTGCTTGGCGGCGTGAAGCCGACCGGCGGCAAGGGTACCGTCCTCGGCATATTCCTTGCCGTTCTCGCTCTCCAATTCCTGTCCAGCGGTTTCAATATGCTTCGTTTCAGCAACTTCGCGAAAGAATTTGTCTGGGGCGCGTTTCTCCTGGTCATCATGGTTATCAATTATTACACGAACGAGCGGCGAAAAACCTAACGCGGAAAGGGAATCGGATGCGATACATCACCATTGAGCAGTTGACCCCGGAATCGTTTTCACCCTTCGGGAGCTACCGGGATCTGCTTCATCCCGAGGGAGAGTGCATCGGCGGGGAACCGATAGAATTTTTTCGAGACATGGTTCATCTGCACATTGACAATCCGACCATCGCCATCTGCCGGGTGGTGAAACGACCCCTTGTCATCGATACGACGGAAATGCACAGCCGCACTCCGGAGGCGACGCTCAGTCTGGACGCGGATACGCTTATCCACGTCGGGCCGGCGACACCTCCCGGCATCGTACCGCTGGATAGGTTTCGGGTATTCTTTATTCCCAAGGGCACAATCGTCACGGTCCACGCGGGCGTGTGGCATCATGCCGCATTTCTCTACGATACGGCGATGAGCGCCGCGAATGTTATTGGCATTCTTCCGGAAAGGACCTATGCCAACGACAGTAACGTCATTACACTACCCGAAGAAAACCGCCTAGCAATCAGGGATATGTGAGAAGCCCTTCTCCGACAATATTTCATCCAAAAGTCAATCCGCCCAGATGCTGACCCTGGCAGCACCTGGGTTTTAGCGATTCTTTGGTATTTATTCATTAGCGAAACGATCATCCCTTGGGAGCGATCGCCGGCGCGGCAGCAGAAGATTTAAGTGATGAAAGAATGGTGTGCGTATCAGTTTTGATCACCCCGAAATCGTCCCGCATGCGAACAAGGAGCTCCTCGAGCTCCCTCGGGGATCTGGTGGCGATTTTGACGAGATATTCGTGCCCGCCCGTTATGCGGTGGCATTCGAGTATGTCAGGCTCACTCCGGATAAATTCCAGAAAAGACTCAGCCCGATGCGAATCGTGCGCGCCAAGGGTGAGAAAGCAAAAACACAGGAACGGCCTGCCCAGTTTTTCATTATCCACTATGACCGAATACCCGGTGATAATCCCGGCCCTTTCCAGCTTGCGTAGTCGTTCGCTCGTTGCCGGAATGGACAGGCATACCTGCGTGGCAATCTCCTTGAGAGATGCCCGCGAATTCTTTTGCAATGCGTTCAGCAATCGTACATCGAGGTCGTCCATACAATTATCCCGTGCGGAATCTCCGCTTTCCAACTTGGGCCGGTTCATCAGGCGCCGAAAATAGTAAGGCCGCACCCGCCTTTCACCTAAAAATCGGCACTGCCAACCGGCCCGTCCCCTTTCATTTTCTCAATTTCAAAAACCACGCCGCACTACTCCCAGCCATACCGTAAAATACTAGCAGCGAACCACTTTCGACACAATACGACAGGGTGGCACCGCGCCGGGGCCCGCTTCGTGTCTATTCGCTTAATCCTTGTTACGGCATCGCCACTAGCCGTCGCCAGCCACCGGCCCGTCAACCGGACGATGGAGTAAAGCCATAGTGTACCGCAGTACGACACAGTCCATAAAGGAGGAAAACCGCAATGAAAATCAGCTGTCCCAAGGAAGTCAAAAACAATGAAAACCGCATCGGGCTCACTCCCAACGCCGTTCGCGCCTATATTGCCGCCGGACACGACGTCTATGTGGAAAAAGGCGGCGGACTCGGCTCGGCCATTCCGGACGAGGAATACGCCGCGGTTGGCGCCACCATCCTCCCCTCGGCCGCCGACGTTTGGGAAACGGCCGACATGATTGTCAAAGTAAAGGAACCGCTTCCCCAGGAATATCCCCTTATGCAGGAAAACCAGGTGTTGTACACCTATTTCCATTTCGCCGCCGACGAGACGCTTACCCGCGCCTGTCTGGAACGAAAAATCATCGCCGTCGCCTATAAAACGGTGCAGGAGGGGCGCTCGCTGCCGTTATTGAAACCGATGAGCGAGGTGGCCGGGAGAATGTCCAGTCTTATGGGCGCGTTCTACCTCGCCAAAACACAGGGCGGCCGCGGCCTCCTTCCCATGGGAGTGACCGGGGTTGCTCCGGCGGAAGTCTTGATTCTCGGCGCGGGAGTGGTGGGAACCAATGCGGCGCGCACCGCTGCCGGCCTTGGAGCTAAGGTCACCATACTGGACATCAATTTGGAACGCCTCGAATACCTTGGCGAAGTCATGCCCGCCAATGTTACGCCGCTTTTTAGCGATCAGGTCAGCCTGGAGACGCATTTGAAAACCGCGGACATCGTGGTTGGCGCGGTGCTGATTCCCGGCGCCAAGGCGCCCAAGATGGTACGTCGCGAACACCTGAAGCTCATGAAGCCGGGCGCGGTTTTGGTCGACGTGGCCATCGACCAGGGAGGTTGTTTCGAGACCTCGCATCCGACCACCCACAGCGAACCGACCTTCGTCATCGACAACGTCGTCCACTACTGCGTCGCCAACATGCCGGGAGCGTATGCCAGAACTTCCACCTACGCCTTGAACAACGCCACCCTCCGTTACGGACTCATGCTGGCCGACAACGGTCCGGAAAAAGCCTGCCAGATGTCCCAACCGCTTCGCCTGGGACTGAACGCGTACAAGGGCGTCGTGACCTACAAACCGGTGGCGGACGCCTTCGGCATGGAATATGTGCCGCCGGAAAACGTCATTCACTAGCGGTTTTTCATGATGGCAAGGGCCTTCCCCGCGACGTGGCACCGATGCGGATCGCAATCGGAAAATGCGCCGTACGGATCGGTCTTGTGCGAGAAGCGCCGTAAAAACAAAGGGCCCACGTTGACGTACGGAGGAACCAGATGAAAAAGACCGCACCAATGTCCACTCGCGCGCTGCGCCGCGAGCTGGGAAAGAAAGAGCTTTTCGGCATCGCTTTCGGTCAGGTGGTGGGGGCCGGGATCATGGCCCTCGTTGGCCTCGGGATCGCCATGACGGGACGCAGCGTCAACCTCGCCTTTGTCCTGTCGGCGGTATGGGTGGTGCTGTTGTCCATTCCCTGGATTTTCATTGCCAGCACGGTTCGCCTGCGCGGAGGCGAATACACCCAGGCGGCGCTCCTATGCGGGGAGAAATTCGCCGGTTTCTACATCGTTATCTACCTGGTGCGTAACCTGCAAATGGCCGTCTACACCCTGGCCTTCACCAGCTATTTCCTCACCCTGGTTCCCGGCGCTCCCGGCCTCGCCGTTTCCCTGATTGTGGCGACATTCTTTTTTGTCCTGAATATCTTCCCGACCAAGTTCATGGCTAAAATTCAGAATTATATTGTTGTCGTTCTTTGCGCGGCGCTGGCGGCGTTCGTCGTCTACGGCTTCCCCGAAATACAGCCCGGCTACTGGAGCCAGCCCGGTTTCTTCACCCACGGCGCAATGGGATTTCTCGGCACCTCCGCCTTCCTGACCTTCGCCACGTTCGGCGCCAACTCCATTTTTCAACTCAGCGGCGAATGCAAGAAACCGACCACCGACATCCCATTCGTCCTCATCTTCGCCACCCTCCTGGTCGCCATCATTTACGCGCTGGTGGCAATGGTGGCGGCAGGGGTTCTCCCGCTCGAAGAGGTCGCCGGCATGAACCTCGCCAGAGTCGCCGAAACGGTGTTGTCCAGGCCGCTTTATTTGTTCTTCATCGTCGGCGGCGCCCTGGGCGCCCTGGCCACCAGCCTCAACGCCACCATCGCCTGGGTGACGAAGCCGCTCATGCAGGCGTGCGAGGACGGCTGGTTCCCGCGGTCCCTCGCTTATCTCCATCCGAAATACCGCACGCCCGTCGTCCTTATCGCCATTTACTACGTGGTCACCATCGTGCCCATCATCCTGGGCGTGGACATGGGCCAGATAACCAACAGCGTCCTGGTCATCATGTACCTGTGCATGATAGTCACCTCCATCGCCACAATCCGGCTGCCGAAGGTGCTGCCCGAACAGTGGGCGAAGTCGCCGTTCCGCTGTCCGCAGTGGCTGTTGGCGCTATTCTGCATCCTGGCATCGGTGGTTCTTGGCATCCAGATATATTTCAACGCCGAAATGCTGTCCCCGGCGATGTTCGCGGCGAATGTGATCCTTATGGTTCTGGCATACTTTTACGCGGTGTGGCGTCACAAGAGCGGCAAGGTCAAAATGGACATCAGCTACGAAGACGCCTGACCGATTCGCGAGCCAAAAACGCGGCTGACGCATTTCTTTTACAACATGAGGAAACGCTATGAAAAAAATACTTGTCACCGGCGGAACGCAGGGTATCGGCGCCGCAACCGTCAATCTTCTGGCCGAAAAGGGATATGAAGTTCACCTGACCTACCGGAGTTCGTCCAAGGCCGCGGAGGAGCTGTGCGCGCGTTACTCCGGCACGGTGTTCGCCTACAAGCTCGACCAGGGCGACGCGGAGGCGGTGAAAAACGCCGATTTTCTTGTCCAACACTCGTGGGACGGCATCATCTTCAACGCCGCCCTCGGATCGGGGACGGTGAAGCAATACGCGGACCAGAGCGACCCGTTCGGCGCCGCCAACGACGAAGCGATGATGAAGGTGAACGCGCTCGGCCCGCTTTGGATTTATAAGAAGGTGAAGGATGAGTTGCTCGGGAGAACGGAACCGTCGAAACTTATCCTGCTCTCCTCGGTCGGCGGCGGCATAGCCGCGTTTCCCTATTTCACCCTGAGTGACGGCATGAGCAAGGCGGCGGTCAGTTTTCTAGGACGGCAGCTTGCGGCCGAAAACACCCACACTCTTATTGACGTATTCGTGGTTTGTCCCGGCGCCACGGAGACGCCCATGTTCACCTCAAGCACCCTGAGCAAGATGACGCCCGAACAACGCGCCGCGTTCGACGCCGCCCAGTCGAAGAAACGCCTTATCCAACCTGAGGAAATCGCCTACTGGCTCTACCAGCTCCTCCAGAAGGAATCGACCGTCCTGCACGGTTGCAGCATTGACGCGTCCATGGGCCTCGGCATCCGTCCCGGCATTCAGACCGAAGCGGGCCTGTCACACTGAAAAAGGAGGAAAGCGGGATGAAAGATTCCTTATCGCAACGGGGCCGCGCGCTGGTGAAGGACATGTCGCCGCTTATGCACGCCGATTTCAGCACCAGGGGCGATCAGTACCATCCGGAGAAAAATCCGCGCGGACACATCAATATGGGCACGGCGGAGACGCATCTTATAAACGACGACGTCATCGCCCTGCTCCGCACGGTCCAGGCGCGGATGCCGTTACACGCGAAAACGCTTCACTACGACTTCTTCCACGGCAGCGTGGAATTCCGCACCGCCATCGCCGATTATTGGGGCAGGCTGGCGCTGGGAAAAACACCCAAGCGCACGCTCACGGCGGACAATGTGGTTGTGGGAGCCGGATGCTCGTTGGCGCTGGAAATGCTGGCGACCATGCTCGGGGATCCGGGAGATGTTTTCCTGATTCCCGCTCCGTATTATTCCGGCTTTGTCGACGATATCCACGATCGCGCCGGCATTGAACCGGTGGGCGTGCACTGTGCGGAAACGCTGGACCGTGACGCGCTCGAGGCGGCCTGGCGCGATCAAACCGCCGCCGGGAAACGGGTGAAAGCCGTCCTGTTTTCGTCGCCCAACAACCCCACGGGCGCGGTGTATTCATTAGAGGCGATACGGGGGCTGATCGATTTTTGCATGGACAAGGACATCGATCTCATTTCGGACGAAATTTACGCCCAGACCATACACGACCCGGAGGCCCGCTGGATCAGCACGCTTTCCCTGGTACCGGACGGGTACGAAACGCGAGTGCACGCGACCAGCAGTTTTGCCAAGGATTTCGCCCTTTCCGGCTTCCGCACCGGCTTCGCCCTATCCTTCAACCAGGACATGGTGAAGGGAATGCACGGGCTGGCCTATTATTCCGCCGTCTCAACCCACACCCAGGCGCTCCTTACGGAATTGCTCGGCGCACCCGAACTGCCGAACATTTTGAAGAAAAACCGTCAAACATTACGAAGCGCCTACACCCTGATGGAGGAATGCCTGCAAAAAATGGCAGTCCCCATCATGCCGGCAAAGGGCGGGATTTTCGTATTCGCAAACTTCTCCGCATATATGGACGCCACCGGATTCGAAGCGGAAACACGGCTATGGGAAAGAATCCACAAGGAACTGCGGGTCAATATTTCACCCGGAAGGCTGTTCGACGCTCCCGCGCCGGGATGGTTCCGCATCTGCTTCGCCCACCCGCCCTGCGTGGTGGAAGAAGCCTGTAGCCGCCTGGGCCAGTTGGAAAAACAAAAGTAATGTTCTAGGCTCGGCGCCAGTTTTACAAATATTTTGGCCCTATCGGTATAATAACTTTGACCGACAGGCATACTTCTCCCACCAAAATTCGCGTGGCGAGCGTCCTCTAACCATCAATGAATAATGCGGTTGAACTTTCGGGGCTATATCGGATTACTATCCCATATGAGATATATGGAAGAGTTACCTGGTACAGCCCAAAACTTATCTCTACATTTGGTAACAAGCCCGGTACTATACAACTTCCAATCATCATACTTGTAGTAATACCCTCGCAATTACTACAATATTCACTTCCGACTAACCCACCAACGAATCTCCGGTTAAAGAAGGCGGAACCGTCGAATGTAAACATCGGCTCTTCACATATTGACTGTAAATGGAAACGTATTACCATATGGTGTACAATTCCATTTCCATACATGTGAGGGCTCTCATGAACAACAACATCAATGAACCCGAATTAACCGGAGAAATATCCATCAGGGTCAAAAAACAGTCCATACGTGACGCATGGGCGGGCGCGCAGGTTGAAAACCGGATCAATATCCTCCATGGAGTATTCAGGAAGTACGACGCGGAAACTCAATACCCGTCGGCAGTGCATAATCTCCTCAAGGCGGCAAAAAGCAAGAAAACTTCCGGCCGCACAAATCTCATCCATAATGAGCTAACACCCTCACATTTTCGAAAACGGGAATGGGTTGAAAAATGGCACGACGTTTTCGGAAGCGTCATGCAGAGGGACGAAAAGGTGGGCGGGGAAGTTTTGTATTTTTATTTCGGCATCGTTGCTCCGCAAGCTCTCGGCGCTTTTAAGCAACGTGTCACAGAAATGATTCAAAACAAGGGCGGAAACATTCAAGCTTTTAAGGGCCTGTCCGCCGGCCTCAAGTCAGTTCGCGAAATCGTCTCGCCCGATATTTACTCACTCTTTGCGGCCACCCTCTTCTTTAAAAACAATCAATGGCTATCCAAAATTAAACTAAGCAAGGTTTTCGGCACCGTTTTAAATGATTGGGAAAATTATATAGCTTTTGACAAGAAACAGGCTTCGCCAACCGTAGATGACGGGGTCGAGGGCGAGGAGGAACAAGTCGACATTTCCAAGGGCGAATCAAGCGTCCAGGAAGATCTTGCGACAAACGAGGAAATCTCGGCCTGTTTTGACCGCCTCAGTGCCGCTCTCGCCGATTCCGTAAACAAGCTATTACAAAACGGAGATGCAGAGGGTTCCGGCGCCAAGAAAATTGAACAAATCACCACCGACTTATGCCGTGAGGCCGAACGGCTGAACCGGGAGCTCACGGCTCTGGCGAAAAAATCAGGGCTGAAAAATTTGTCATGGTCCGGGTTAGATGCGTACAAAGAAGCCTGGTTACGGGCTCAGACCGCCGTCAGTGAGAAGTCCGGGCGGGCGCGGGAGGCGCGGGAAAAACTTATCAATGCTCTTGCCGAATGGCTTCCGAGGCAAAACCCTCAAACGGGTGTACACGGGCGCATGCTTGAACAGCAACGCGAATTAATAAGCCGGGCGGCCGATACCCTGAAACGCGCAGCCACCCGCGATATCGACGCGGAGTTCCCCGGACAACATAACGACTCCCCCGAAGAGTGGTGGCGGTGGCAATTGGCCGCGGATGGGGAACAGTTCGACCACATCATATTCGCTTTGCGCCAGCCGTGGGATCTGGATGAGTTCAGTCAGGTAGTTGAAGGCAATCTTATTGCCTTTGACGACCGCACCGACGCGAAAACAGCGGATCTTCCCATACAGGCTCCTCAACCCCTCACAGAAAAAATTTTAACTGAATCATCTTCTCCTGACGTAACGGATTCTGGTTCTGTCAATGATAAGGCAGACACCGTCACGATCGTGGAGAGTGAGGAATCAGGCTAGGATGTCGAAGATAGCCCTTCCTCGGAAGTCAATGCTGATATCACTTCCGAAAGTGTCAAGGTCGAACCCCCTCTTGAACCTTCAGATGAATCCTCTATCGAATCCACCAACGAGCCCATTGATCAGTCTTTTCCCGAACCTGTCAGCGAAACCCATTCCGAAAATCCGGCTGAATCGGTAATGGATACACCCACCGGGTCAGTTTCGGAAGGAATGATATCGGGCGAGGATGAAGCGACGTCTATCGACGGTCCCGCCGATGCGGAAGAAGCGTTACCCGAAAACGCCTCCGACAATGAAGCTTCCGGTGCCGGTGATTTTGTCTGGAGAATGATGAAGAAGGATCGCCTGGATCTGGCGTATTACTGGGCCAAATTGGCTGAAGATTCAGGTGAACCGGCGGTATTCCCCTCGTCTTCCGCCATTCGCGCCATCGCGCTGGCCAACTATCTGGAGGAAAACGACGAAGAACTTCACAAGGAGTACGAGAAACACCTTTCCCGTTCGCTCTCTGACTTCGACGTTACCAGTGGAGAAGGCGGTTTGGGCGAGGCGCGTCGCTTGATGGCGCTCGCCGCCAGTCTTATTCCCCTCATCACCCGGAACAGCACCAATGCGGAAGCACTGGTGGCTTCTTCATTAAATATTTCCGGTTCTCCGGAGGTGAAACGCCTTATAAGGATAGTAAAGGAATTCTCCGAATGTCGCTTCAGCATCGATCTTCTCCGCCGCGGCGCCAGCAACCAGGCCGAAAAGGATAGAATCGAGAACGAGTTCCACAACCAGGCGGTATCCTGGCTGAAGGAGGCGCGCAGCAAAAAGATTATCTTCGATGCGGGTAAAAAGGTCTGGCTCGTCTGGCTGAAATCGACCGGGGATATCGGCAGGCTCGTAGAAGGCATAATAGATAATCGTCGGTCCGAAATCGATGAATTACGCCAAATCGCTCAAAAGTGGTCGCAGGACAAGTATATTGACAAGCAAATTCAGGATACCGATGCGCTCCTTCGTAAAACCGGTGCGAAACGGCGCGCCATCACGGCGCGGAGCCGAGTATCCTTGAAAAAACATGTCAAGGAAGCGCTTAAGCTTTTCTTCAAATGGGAACTCCTGTCCAATTTCAAAGTAAGAGAAAAGGATTTTATTAAAATTCCGGAGTACCATGTCGACCTGAAAAAGACACTTCCTCTGGCGAAAGAATGGCTGGCGGGCAAGTGCGAAGAAAGCATACAAAACCTGGCCCTGGAAGTCGGGTATCGTCTCTTGCGGCGTACTGTAGACCAGTTGGATACGATAATCTTTCATCACGAGAATCGCGCCGGTTTTTCCTCGCTGCCAGCCGGTATCGACGCCAATCTTTTACGCATTCCATATATTCGACTCAAGAATGACGCCGGCTGCCGTCCGTGGCTGGCGGTTCAGCCCGAAAATTTCCGTGAGGCGCTCATAGCCGCCGGGAATGACGAAGACGACTGGCTGACAATCGCTAAAATGCATATGAGCTCGGGTAACTTCGGAAACGCAGGCCTCGCCCTGGAACTCGCCGAAAATGAGAATTTAGAGGAATACGACACGATACGGGCGAGTTTTAAGGAAAAGACGGTCGCTGCACGCAACAACCTCTACATCCGGATTAAAGCAGCCAGACTCAAGCTCAACCGCGCCTATTGCGAAGGCCTGCTCAAAGAAGAGGAGAGGGAACAGTTCGATTGGCCGGTGAAGCTCGCCGAGGTAAAGGACTTTCACCCAATTAACAAAAGTATCGCGGAGATGGAAAACCTCGTCGCCGAAAAAGAGCGCGAGTTTACGAACCAAATTCGCGAAAAGATCAATGCGATGCCGGACCTGTCCGATGATCGCCGTAATCGAATTCTCCAGTTTCTCGAAAAAGGCAGATATCTTGCAGCCGAAGGGATAGTGTCTGGCGAACGCTATATCGAGGCGTCGTATTCGACGGAAGAGTATGATTTCTACCCGGACTTCATCGATAGGATAAATAGCTTTACCCCAACCTCAAAACCGCCTTTTGACAGTAAAACATTTAGAAAGGCGGCAAAACAGGGAAAGCTCGGCTGGCAGCTTCCGCCCGAAAACATTGAAGCAGCGCTCTATAATCTCGACCAGTTCGAGAATCTTTACCGCTCCGGCGCTAAATACAAAGAAAAGGACGCTTCATTAAAAGATCGGTCGGTATACCTTAAAACTATTCTCACCCGTATCGGATTCAAGAATGTAGACGTGCAACCGTTCGGCAAGGAGACCGACAGAAGGGGCGCCTGGTACACGATGACATGCGACACCGTAAACAACCGCGACGTTTGTCCGATACCGCATTTCGGTTCCGAAGCGGACGGTAAATACAGTATTTATTGCGTCTGGGATAAACCGTACGGCCACGAACTGAGAGACCGGGTAAAAAAATCCACCTGTCCGGGAAGAACCATTGTCATTTACCTTAATTGGATGGATAAGGATAAGCGTAACGACCTCGCTTACCAAGGCGGTCGCTCGCTGCCGCCTGATAAGGCTTATATCGTACTTGACTGCTACTTGTACCTCTATATCTGTGGTCAACGGAACCCGCTCGCCGCCCTTTTTAACTGCGCCATCATGTTCAGTCCGGGCCAGCCCTACCAGAGCACCAACAACGCCGGCATTCCGCAAGAAATGTTCTACGGCAGGACGCAGCAACTTGATAAAATCTGCCACCGCGACGGTCATCTCGTTTACGGTGGGAGGCAATTAGGAAAAACGGCGCTGCTCCATGCCGCCCAACAGCGAATGCACCAGCCCAAAGAGGAGAGCTACGCTTTTTATCTTGATCTAAAAAATGATTCCCGCACGCACATCGGTACGGCAAACCAACCGTCTTATATTTGGACGGTCATGGGTAAAATTCTCTTCGAAAATGGCATTATCTCTTCCGGTATCGCCCGGCCCGATACATTCGCCAGATGTGTAATGGAATGGTTGGACAAGAATTCAAAAAGACGCATCTTCTTCTTTCTCGACGAAGCGGACAATTTCCTCGAGGCTGATAGGCAAAGCGACTGGATTACGGTGGGCGAATTAAAGAACCTCATGGACAAAACCACCAGCCGATTCAAAATCGTTCTCGCCGGTTTGCATAATGTACAGAGAACGGCAAAGGAAAGTAACACCCCCCTTGCCCATTTCGGCGATCCCATTTGCGTCGGCGCCTTCACGGACGAAGTTCAGGCGGCCCGGGACATGATTAACCTTCCGCTACGCGCGCTCGGTTTCCGGTTCGAGGATCCCGACCTCTATCTCGAGATCCTGGCCCTAACCAATTACTACCCCAGTTTAATCCAGATTTTCTGCAGAAATCTGCTGGACAGTCTGCGCCGCGAACTAAGCCTCAAATCCTCGAACGTACCACCCTACACCATTACCCATGCCCATATTCAGGATGCCTACAACGAAAGCATCAAGCATATTCGGGAACGATTCTCCTGGTCACTCGACCTCGACCCCCGGTACAAGTTCCTGGCATACATGATAGCCGAAGAACTCCGTCTCAACCCGAACGGTTCCAACGCACTTACCGTCGGCGAAATTCGCACCGCCGCCCTGACCATATGGGACGCCGGTTTCGGAACTCAGACGGGTGAACGGGATTTCAGCGTATTATTGGACGAAATGGAAGGATTGGGAATACTTCGGCGGGTGGACAATGAAATGTACACCCTCCGAAACCGGAACGTCATGGCGCTACTGGGCAGCCCGGAAGGGTTCGAGGGCGGAATGCTCGCGGCTATGGACATTGAAGCCGACACGCCGTACAGCCCTGACATATTCCGCAAGAAAATCTTGAAATGGAGTCGAAATCCGCTTACCGAGAGCCAGGAACTAAGTCTTCAGGACGTCGTTCACGGCGTCATCGTCATCTTTGGTTGCAGTGCCGCCGAAGTCGACAAGATGCCGAAGGCATTGGAAAGCAGTCAATCGTATGAGATGCGAACACTCAACTGGAAAAACAACGCCACCATTCATCGGTTCCAGGAATGGGTAAAAGACACGACAGCCAGCCAGACTAAATGGACGTACCTCGTGGTGCCGGCCGCCGTCGCCTGGGACATGAAATGGGTCAAGCATGCCATGAACGAAAACCGAATAGGGCAGAGTTACCGTCAGCGTAAAGTGAAAATTATATTTGTCGGCAATTCGGTTCAGGCCTGGGACTGGTTTATAAACGGAAATTGCGTACAAGGCCCGAATTTGCGCCTGATGAGCCTCTTGCCGTGGCACGAGCAGACGTTGAAACAGTGGTTTGAATCCTTGGAGATTCCGTTCGACCGGCCAAAAATCCGTAAAACAATGGGACAGTGCGGCGGATGGGGAGGACTGTGCGACCGCTTTGGCGAGGACGTCAACAGAAAGAATGATCGCTGGGACAAACATATGAATAACGACGAGGAATGGACCGGCGCGGATCTATTCAGAGATTATTTCGGACTCAATTTCGGTACGCCCGAACATGAAATTTTTCACTTGGCGACGGAAGCTTTCGAACTTTTCGACGACGAACTCGATGAACGCGGGTATTACCGCACGCCGGTTTCCTATTCGGAAATGAAAGAATGGGTAAGTACCATGAAACCCAATCTCGTCGACTACCTGTCAAAATTATGGGAATGGGCCGCCGCCCTCAGTTACATCAAAAGAATCGACTCCGAGGAGGATGGCGATCACTGGGCGTTAAACCGTATTCTCACTCGTTTCGCCAAGGCGGGCGCACAATGAAGCCGCTCTGGTTCAGACTGCCCGGGCCATCGCGGTTTCTCAACAACGTTTTCTCCGAACTCTCCGGGGGCATTAACGTTCTCCTCCTGGCTCCCAAGGAGGCAGCCGGACCGATCTGCGATGCCCTCAACGAACTGGTCGTCGATCGCGGACATTTTGCGCCTTCCATTTTTATCGACGCTACAGTGGAACACCACGAAATCGACAAGCTGTTGCTTGACTGTCTCCCGGAACCATCGGACCAAGACCTCGATGCCCCCGACACGGTGGAACTTCTGTTCCGTCATTTGTCGGATCACCTGTTCTTGATCATGACCAGCGGCGAAGACGCAAACCGATGGATAGATTTTTTAGGCCAGCACTACCTATTACGGATACGCGGCAGGAAACCCGGTCAAAGCCCGATTTTCTTTATCGTCGCCACCACGAACGATTGGCAAAGGACCAGTTCAGGAGGCGTCGCATACATGGGCCAGCCACCGCGGGAAATATCCGGTGACGTCGCCTTCCGCTGCCACACGTGGGATGGCGTCATCCACCGAAGCGACGTGGAGGCGTACGTCATCAGTCAACTCGTCGACAACACGGAAGAGGACGAGGAATGGTACAAGGAATTACAAGCGGCGATGGTCTCCTGCATCGCGGGCGATCATATTGAGTTAATAGAATATCTGACGACGCTCCGCTGGAGTCTCCTTGAGTTACCTGAAACGGCGTTGTATTCATCCAAAATCATGTTGCGGGACGGTTTGATAAATGATTCCGGCGACTATGATGAGGAAGTTTGGCAACGGCGTATATGGCGGGCGCAGGTTCGGGAGGTCTTTCCGATTATCGAAGAAATGCGTATCCATATTATTCGAACCGCCATACAAAACGGTTGCCTGGCCGACCAGCTCTTCACCAAGGTCGGCACTCAAAAACAAGCCGTTGCCGATGCGATGGAGTTAGACTTCGGCGATCTTCCCAAAAACATGATGAAAGAGGCAAATCGCGAATTATTCCATAAGGCCAGCCTCCTCCGGAAAATTCGCCACGATATAGCGCATTTAAAACCAGTCCGTATGGATAAGCTCGACCAGGATCTCTTCAGGAAAATGCTTAAGGAAATCAGGTCCTGACAGAATTGACCGAATGTGGGAGAAGGGATGAAAATCGCTGTTCAGGCAAAAAGCGGGAAGCTTGCATCCGGTGACGACGTTCCCGGCGGCTCTCACCTGAAGGGTATATACCATTGTCCGAAATGCCTCCGGCCCGTCTACCACCGCGCCCGCCATTTCCAGCACTACCATTATAATAAGCATTGCCCGGACAGCATGAAAGGCGGGGAGGCGCGGCGCGACCCGCGAGGCATGTGGCAATCACTTCCCGTTGAAATAAACGCCTGGCTCCTGGATATAAAGGCGCGCCGGCGCGACGAAGGACTCACTCTGGAACAAGCGGTGACGGAATATCCGCCGCCCGGAGAATATTGGAGATTACCGTGGGACACGGGACCGTTTACCGAAATAGTTGAATCATTTGGCGAACGTGACGACCGTATTCACGACACGACAGCGCTCGCTGTTCTCCACCGGCCGCAAGAAGACGAAACAACGGCGGTTCTCCTGGCAGTGAAAAATGGCGTGATTGCGTTTGAACACGAACGTCTCCTCCTTCCGGTCGACCTGACACATCTTCCGGACATGCAGTTCAGCAACCGGGAAATTCAACGAAAGGCGTGGTTTCGCCGGCTGCTGAGAGAAGACTTCCTCATCGCCGTTCGGGATGACAGTTTCATCGAACCGGTATATGTCTGCTCCGACTTTGCATCGCCGGGCGATGAAATCCTGTTCCTGGCCAGCGACGAAGTAATGGCTGGAGAAACGGAAAGGCTGCGGATCTACGCCGATGGCGGAGAGGTCCGGATGGTGACTTCCGTCAATGCAGAATCGCCGGGGAATCCTTGCATCGCGTCCGACTGGGAAGCGGTGCGATTGACCCTGGCGCATGACGCCCCGGTCATGCCGGCGTGGGTTATCCGTAAAACATTGAGCGTGGAAGGCGGCTTAAGAATTGGCCGAGATGTCTACATGTCGGGAACGGATCTTCGCGTCACGCACCTGTCCGGCATGGCGGTCGAATGGTTCGGTTTTTACGAAAGTGAACGGTTCAGGCCAAAGACCGACGGCGCCAATGCGTGTTCACCCGATAATTTCATCCGGCCGGGGCGATACTATATTTGGGCCGACGATGATCGCGGCGGCATCGGTTTTGAAGTACGGAAGCCCGCCGAAACACCGACGTTCTGTGAACGCTCTCCACGCGAATGGTTATGGGGACGCGGATGGCCACTCCCGGGCGAGGTGGACGATACGATCCCATGCAGCCGCATGTTTGGTGCCTGGTTCTCTTGTCCGGCGGCGGGCGCGATCACGAATATCAATCAGGCGGCCGGCCGGGAATCTCCGGTTTTTATGGCTCTAAAAGCGTTTACGAACAGCCTGTCAGCCGCTCCGGCCAACCGGTACGCCGGAACGGCGTTGCCCCGCCATATCGCGGCGGTTTTACTGGAACATGGACAAGGAAAACTGCATGAGAGACGGTGAATACTTAGGCAGGATAAGCTGGTGCAAACCCGATATGCCATGGTTGGCCCGGATCGAAGTCTATCAGAACAGGGATATTCCGGAGGAGGATCTCGACTTCCTCGGACCGACGAGACATGTATTCGTGAAGGATCTGCCGAACGTTTTACAAAATCAAATCGGTCAGATCGTCTCTTTCCGCATTTTTAAAACGCCCTGGGACGTACCGGACGACAAGGATCCTTTCCATGCGGACGGGCGGACTATCAAGGCGGCGGGTTTCTTGCGAGTCGCCGCATGCGAAGAGGACGAATGGAATCAAATTCCTCCCGTTTTTCAGTCCGATAACGTACCTCCGAACAGCGCGAAGGAACTCATACTCGATACCACATTCGGTCAACGGAAGGGATGGGTCGGGCCATGGAAAGCGGAAAAAGGGAGATGGGTGCCCAAATATGATTTCAGCCTGTGGTTTTGGGACGCGGAGGATCACGCCCTCACGGCTGAGCCGCTCGGAACGCCGGTGGAATGGTTTGTCCGTCCTCCGAGCACTCACTCAGCGCAAAAATTGGACGCGAGCGACGGGCCCCGTCTAGCGACGTGGTTCGAAAAACTGATTACAGGCGCCTTCCCCATGATGATGCGGGAATTACAGGAAAAATATCCATCATGGCAGGTGGATTTGGCAAACTCCCTGACTGAACGGAATGAATCCGAAGAAGATTTGCAGCGATGGGGCAAGCTCGCCGGCATTTTCAATTCCCTGAAATTCACCGACAACGAGGTCGATTATCTCCTCTCCCGCCCGGAAGGCGTCGCCGCCCTATTGAAGGCGGTTGAACGGCGGGCGGAATTCGTCGAAGCGGAAGCGGTACGCATGGCCGAGGAAGAACTGATACGCCTCGAAACAGCCACGAAAAAGAAAGGCGAGGAACTGGCGGATTTGGAGTCCCGTTTCCGGTCATTGGATGACGAGTACCAGAATAAGCTCGACCAATTGGCGGTCGTTGAGAACCACTTCCTGGAAAACTGGGATCGTCTCGTCAAGGATGTGGCAGTCATCGCCAGCGTCTTGCCGGAAGGAAAGCGCGACGAGGACCTTGTTCGACAGCCCGCCGTTTCACCGTTGCCGCCGGTTCGCCTGACGAATGACGCGGAAACGGACGATGAGGAAACTTTTATAAACGTTTCCCTGGCCAACACGCTGAAACGTCTCGCCCCCGGTGCGACCACCGACGGCGGACGAAAATTCCATGCCGCGCTGCTTGCCTGCCGCGGTCTCAGGGTTCCGCATTCAGGCTGGACGCGTGCCTACGGCGAAGCTGTCGGCGCCGCCTCCGTAACCACCATCGTCTCCGCCCGTCCGGTGTGGGCCTCTTTCGACGACTGCTGGCACGACGGCCTCGACACGTTCTGGCGGCAGGCTTTGACAGATACGGAAAGACTCTATCTCGTCCATCTCCAAAACGTCGACCTCAGTCTGATCGAGAGTTGGGCCATACCCCTCGTCAATATCCTTCTGGGCCACGCCGCCGTCCTCCCAGTCGACAACTTCCCACCGTGGCCGGAGAACGTTCGCCTTACCTGGTGCGCCGCTCCCGGCGAGGACCGGTTCCCCCTTCCGGAAAAATTTTCCGCCGCTTTCCCGGCCATTCCTCAACCGGACGTGGATAGCTGGCTGGCTCCGGACGCATCGATGATCTGCCCAGGTATCAGTTTTGCTTCGTTCGCGGCTTGGGCGCGAATCCGGAATTCCAGTACTGGTGAACGGGTGGTGCCTGACAGCGCCGTGCGGCGCTGGCCCGATCTCGCCCCAACAATGAACCGGGACATTCTCGCCATCAGGAGCCACCTGCTCCGTCTGTACGAAGACTACGGACAGGACAATGCCCTGGCGACCGCGATGGACCTTCGCCTCGGACACATGGCTGACGGGAAGGAGCCGACATCACTGTCATGATTGACGGCGATACAATCCTTTATTGGCTCAGTTCCCGAAAGACGGCGACTTTCGGGAAGGCTGTCGTTGATAATTCTCTTTCCGGCCTGACCGTTCATGGCGGAGGCGGAATTTATACCAGTCTCTGGCCCCTCCTTCTTCAAGGTCATGTTGAAATTACGAAACCGGACTATTTCGCCATGGTCCCGCCCATTCTTCTATGGCGAAATGAGAAATGCGGCGCAATGCTATGCGGCGCCCGAACTCCCGCACTCGTCGACGCTTTTATTAAAAAGGGCGGCGAACCCCGTTCCGTATCGGACTCGATGACGAACTTCGCGACACCGCTAGTTCTACGCCGCAGTGGCGGTGAATGCCGGGAAGCGGCGCGCAGCCTCGGCATCGGCTTTACCGACAGCCCATTGTTACCGCTTTTGGCCGGGCTCCCCGATTTTGGCGAAACTTTGGCGGTCAGTACCACTTCTGCCGAACGCATCCATCCGGATGTTCTTCGGAATTGTCGACGCTTCTCCGCGAAAGGCGCAACGCTGCGTTGGTCGATGAGTCCCGATCTGACAGGCAGGCGCGGTCTGTATAGAAGTAATGACGCGTCGTACAAGGGAAATACGTATTACGCCATTCTTGATGATTTCGGCCCCGGCCTGGTTTTAGATTATTTTCTGCGGGATATCGCCGTTTGTTATTTCGGGAGTGCGGAGGGCGTTCCATTGTCCCTTTCGTACGACGGCGATGCCCTGACAATTACCCACCCCTATCACGAAGAAATATATCCACGCCTCCCGCTCCTCCTTGAAAGGATACTTTTCCTTGCAGCCGCGTCGGTGGAAAAAAACGGTTTGACAACATGTTTTCGCGGTATTCCGCAACCAATTGCCAGCGAGACCGCTCGCATTGTCGGCGTTTCTTCAGCCGGCCTTTCCCTTTAACAACGGTGCGCTTTTTCCGACGTTTCTCACGACCCTTTTTCATGACCGGACTCGTCACGTTTTCCCTCGTCAAATCCGGCAATCGGCGTCTTTTCCCCGTCTCCGTTTGCCGATACCAGATATGAAACAACTGCATCTCGACCGTTACGCTGGCACTGGACCGATGGAGATCAACCATGAATCCTGTGGAAAAAACGACATACCTTAAAAAGCTTTATCAGATGTATATGGATTCGGCGATTCCGTTCCGACTCGATTGCCTGACGAGCGAACGTCGGGACATCTTCGAAGATTCCGGCGCCCTTTGCCAGCCGCCAATGTTCGAACCGCTGACGCGTTATCCCGCCGGACCGACGGTACGGGACATCGCCGTGGAACTGGATTTGGCAACGGACTTTCCGGATTTTGTCGAGACGGGTTTTTTCCGGTCCAGTAACGACGAGCCACGCCGGCTGTACGAACACCAGGCCGAAGCCTTGCGCCAATACCGGGCGGGCAGACACATCGTTATCGCGACGGGTACCGGTTCCGGCAAAACCGAAGCTTTCCTCCTCCCGATACTCAGTACCCTTCTTCGCGAATCGGCATGCTGGCCGGATACTGGAAAAGAACCGGCGATCCGGGCACTCCTTCTTTATCCTCTCAACGCCCTGGTCGAAGACCAAATGATCCGGTTGCGCCGGGGCCTGAACGGAGACAGCCTGGGCAAAGACCCAAAGACACCGCGGAGCTGGCTCCGGGATCACCGAGCCGACAAACGAATAACGTTCGGTCGCTACACCAGCCAGACTCCCGTTCCCGGCAGTTTTGAAAAGCGTCGGGAGAAATGGAATGAGGCAAGAATTGCGCTGGAGGATCAATGGCGCCGAATTCTTGAATCCGCCGCAAAGAACGAACTGAAGGATGAAGACGTACAGTACCATTTTCCTTGTATGGATACCGACTCCGCCGAATGCTGGGATCGTTTCAGCATGCAGAGGAACGCACCGGATCTTCTTATCACAAACTTTTCCATGTTGAACGTCATGTTAATGCGAAGACGCGAAGACGGGATGTTCGATCAGACCAGGCACTGGCTGGAAGGAGACCCGTGGCGTTCCGGCAACGATGTTGCACCGACCCGGTATTTCCATCTTGTCGTCGACGAATTGCATTCCTATCGCGGTACTGCCGGCGGGGAAGTGTCTTTACTCCTCCGGCTTCTCCTTGATCGCCTGGGACTGTCGCCCAATTCGCCGCAACTCAGGTTCCTCGCTTCGAGCGCGTCGCTCACCGATGACGCGGCGACAAGAAGCTTCATTACGAGTTTTCTCGGGACCGATTCGTCGGAAAAAGACGACTTTCTCCACCGCTTCTCCCTAATTCAGGACCCGCCCCGGCAAAAAGGAATCAAGTCTCCCGATCTTCGTGGCAAGATGGAAATGTTTGAAGAAATCGCGGCGACATCGTCCCTGTCGACGGTAAACCGTTCCTCTTCTTCCAGTGAAGAAGCCGACGGCATGACCGCCCTCAAGGACGAACTCCCTCTCATGCGTGAAATCGCCGAGGATTTTAACAGTCTTTCGGGAGTTTACACCGTCGCGGATCTTGCCGGCCGCTGGTTTGGCGATTCCGAAAATGCGGCCGCCGCCGCCGGTGTCCTGACCGCTTTAAACTCCTTAAGGGACTCCGGCCGCACCGGGGCGCCGATGCGGATGCACGTATTCTTCCGTACCGTGCCAGGCTTATGGGCCTGCTCGAATCCCGATTGCGGAATACTGCCGGAAAACTACCGTCACGCCGATCGTCTTTTCGGAAAATTGTACAGGCGCCCAGTCCTGACCTGCGGATGCGGCGCGCGTGTCCTGGACCTCCTGCTCTGCCGTCATTGCGGAGAAGTGTTTCTTGGAGGAAGCAAATGGCGGGCTGAGGACAACACTCTTTTCCTGACCCATGGACAACCTGATTTGGAGCGAATTCCAGGCAGCGGCTGGCGCCAAAGGCGCTATGGAGAATACGCGGTCTTTTGGCCCGAAACCGAGAAGCCAAAGCTAATAGAATGGAGACCTGCAAGTGAGGGTTTGCATCACCAGTGGATTCGAAGCGCATACAATTGCTTCACCGGTAAAATTGAAAGTCTGGCGAGACAAACGAACTGCTGGCTGTATAAAATAGACCCGCAGGGAGGTGCGGCAGGTCATCTTGCACCACCGGATTGGGAAATCAGCTATACCGGATTGCCGACGCGCTGCCCCAAATGCGACGCGGACGGACACCGACGGAACAGGGAGCCATTTCCACCCGTCCAGGAGCATGTCACCACCGTCAACCGGGTGAACCAACTGTTAGCCGACGGCCTTATTCGAAGTACCGAGCCGACCGGCGATGGAGAGACGCTCCGGAAGCTTGTCATCTTTTCCGACAGCCGGCAGAATGCGGCCAAACTTGCCTCTGGAATCGAACTGGAACATTACCGCGATCTTGTTCGCCAATGTCTTGTCCAGCATTTCACCGCTGCGACGGACCTGCGCCGGATAATGGTCAAGTATCTCCGTTCAGGCCGGAACGGGCTTTCCGACCGGGAGTTCTCGATGTGGCGGGACGACCCGGGGATTACGTCCGAATACAAGGACGCAATTAAGACCTGGCGGGATTACCGGGACGAATTGAACGAAAAGCAGCGGCGCATCATCGCATCACTGGAAAATGAACACTCTCGCACGGTCTTCAGCGTCACGCAGGCGGCCAACGCGACGCGAAAAAAACTACTCGATCTCGGTGTCAATCCCGCCGGACCGAGGCCAAGCCTTCAAGGTGACCAGCGTAGCGGGCGCTGGACACGTTTGCTAACTTCCCGGGGTAACGATCTGGAATTTCTTGACGAAGAGTATCTTGAAGACAGTCAGCGCTTTCTCTACAAATCCATCAAGGAAATGAGCGAACGTGAATGCATATACACCTTGTTTGCCCACCGAAGAAAGAGCGCCGAAGCCCTTCTATTGGGGCGGGTGACCTATAATCCGGATATCGCGGCTCCCGACCTCTCCCGTTATGGCCTGAACGCGGACCAGTCGTCAGCCGCCATCGAAATACTGATTCGAATAATGGGTGAATTACGCAGGCTGGAAGGGGAACGGTATTCCAGGTACTACCAGGCACTGCCAACGCCGTTTATGAATTTCGTCGCCGAAGTCACCGGAATAAACAATAACTTGCAGAAAGCGTTCTCCCTGGAGTTGGTTGAATTTCTCGCGAGACATGGATTGACAACGGCGCCGGAGCGGGTCACGCTGCGGTTTGGCAACCTCTATTTCATTCCCGCCGAGACCGGCGCACCGTATTGGCAGTGCAATCGGTGCAATACAATTCTTCTTCGTAACGCCTTCCAGCGTTGCTGGAACTGTCTTGAACCGTTGGACGCCGCCACTCAAAGAATCGTCCGGACGGATAACGCTGAACCGGATTACTATGCCTATCTTTCATCCGACCGGACTGAAAGTTACCGACTGCATTGCGAAGAGATGACCGGTCAAACCGACTATGGCGAAGCCCGCCGCCGGCAGCGGCTTTTTCAGGACATCACCCTGGCGAAGAATGGCGAAAATATCCATTTCGACGGCATCGATCTGCTGAGCGTGACGACAACCATGGAGGCCGGCGTCGACATCGGCGGATTGGAATCGGTAATGATGGCCAACTTTCCGCCACAGCGGTTCAATTATCAACAACGCGTTGGCCGGGCGGGCCGAAGGAATTCCAGCCTGGCAACGGCGCTCACCGTGTCCCGCGGTTCCAACCACGACGAAGCCCACTACACCAACCCGAGACGGATGCTCTCCACCACACCTTCGGCGCCATATATCGATGTCGAGCGCCTGGAAATGCAGAAGCGGTTCCTCATGAAAGAGGTTTTACGACGGACATTTTGGGAGAGCAAGGTCGGCGGAGAAAATGTCCACGGCTCTTTCGGCACAGTTGGGGATTGGGCAAGCAATGCGCCGCTCCTCCTCCGCTGGCTGGACAGGAACAAATCGGAACTGTCGGGCATTATCGATACCCTGGTCCGCGGCACGACAGTGGCGTCGCGAAAGCAGGAATTAGCAGAATGGGCCGCCGTCGGTATGCCGGAAGCCATCAATATGGCTGTTCGCGATCAACCGGGATTCCCCGGCGCTCCGTTGAGCCAGGCGCTGGCGGACTGCGGCCAGTTGCCGATGTTCGGCTTGCCGACCCGCATGCGGCAACTCCACCACCACCGCCCGAACCGTTTGCCTGGAGACGGCATCGCCCGGGATCTGGACATCGCCATCAGCCAGTTCGCGCCGAAAAGCCAGACCATCAAGGATAAATCCAAGCTCACGGCGGTCGGTGTCGTTACCTTTCAGGAACAGTGGAACAGGGTCAGGGAGGAGGATGGACGGGGCGTCCCGCACAGATTCTGCCAGTGTCCGGCATGCACCACGTTGTTTCACGAACCGCTCCCGGAAGGTTTTTGTCCGGTGTGCCAGGCCCCGCTGGACGAAAACGCCGCGTTTACCGCCTGGGAACCGCTCGGATTTACCGTCGAGTATAACTTTGAAACAGGCGAGGGTGAACGAGAGGACGACGACGGCTATTTCGAGTGGACTCCCCGGTCGACCCCCGCCCGGCTTTGCATGCCGTCCCGGCCCATGCGAAAGGTGTCTGGCCGGAATATCGCGTCCGCGTCGCTCCCGGGAACGGTGTATTCGGTGAACGATAACGACGGGAAACTTTTTCGCATGGAACAGCTGCGCTCCCACCGGGCGTTATGGGTTCATCGCGACGCGTTGAACGACGGCGGCGATCCTTCCCGTCCGCAGAGGGGCTTTTGGCTGAACGATCTGGACGGGAATAGTGCCGTCGACGTGGCACTGTGTTCAGCCAGAACCACGGACGTCCTTCTTCTTCGCCATTCAGACGTTCCCGCCTTCCTCCATTCCAATCCGGATGCTCCGGCCGGACGGGTCTACTGTAAGGCCGCCTATTATTCCTGGGGCTACATGGCCCGCCGGGCCGCGGCCAATTACCTCGACGTTTCGGTGGACGAATTGAATATGAACACCACCTAGTTCTCCGACGGAACGTCTACGGGGATGGAGGTGTTCCTTGCCGATAATCTCGCCAATGGAGCCGGATATTGCCGGCACCTCGCCGAAAACATCGAGCCGGCAATCCTCATGCCGCTCCTGCCCGGCGGTGAGTTTTACAACGCCATGATTTCGCAGTCACATGCTTCCGACTGCAACGGCGTTTGTTACGACTACCTTGCAGACTACAGCAACTCGGAGTTCCACGGGATACTTGATTGGCGGCTGGCCCTGGACCTGGCGGCCCTGGCGGCGGACGAGCGCCATCCCGTCGATTTGACCGCCGAGTATTGGTCCGGTATACCCGAAAAAGCGGCGCGGATTTTTGTAAACGCGGTCGACGGGCTGGAAGCACAGACGATTGATTCGCTAACCTGCTTGTTTCGCGGTAAAGAATTGTTTTGCGTATTTACTCATCCCCTCTGGAGAACCGATCATCCCAGCCTGATCAACCTCGCGACAACGCTCACTCTCACTTCGGAAGCGTTAGGATTGCGGCAGTGCAACCTTTTTGACGCCCTTCGCCGGCCGGGATGGTGTTTAACCCGGTTGGATTTTGAGGGATAAACAGATCTTTATACAGCTATAATGGAAATGGACCTGCGGCACGGAGAAAATGCCGCAGGTCCATAATTAGGATGGGAATGCTACAATATGCAGCGAGAGGCCTTTTTACTGCCGAACTCTTAGTGCTTCTTTTTCCGGCGCTTCTTTTTGGCCTGGTGGCTTTGGCCCATTCCCTGGACGCCTGATTTGTCGACTTTTTGCGTGGTGGGGTAGGCGTCGGTGGGCTGGCTGGTGAACTAGGCCAGCGAATTCGTCGCCAGAAGCTCCTCAATGCGCTTTTTCGCTTCCTCAAGGGTCGTCGCGCCGGTGCAGTTCATTTGCAGGTGGCGGCAGGTCTTGAAAGCGCCCTGCCATACCATCACCGGCGGCGTCGCGCGGTCGAACCAGCGAAGCTGCCAGCCCGGAGAATCATGGTTGCACTGGCCGCGCGCCGCCAAGCCGTCGGCACTGAACACGGTGGGCTTACTGATGGTCAACATAGAACTCGCTCTCCTCTGAAGGCGTGCCGGGAACGGCATGCCGTTTTCCCGTCATTTCGATTTGACGCCGGATTGACAGCGGATACTTTGGTCGACCACGCCGTCAACTATAATGAATGCCGCGACTCCACGCAAGTGGCGTCGCGGCGTATTGGCATTTTTAATCCGATATTTCCGGAATTTTTAGTTCCGGTTGCCGCCCCACGCTTCCCAATAGCCCTCGACTTCGCGGAGGTTTTTCTGGGCGGCGGCGTTGTTCTTGTCGATCTCGTCCAGGATGGACTGCTGGACGTCGCGGGAATTCCGCAGTTCGATAAGGGCCAGATCGTTTTTGCCGAGCTGGTGGTAGAGGATGGCCTTCCGGAGGTAGAGACCGCCAAGGAGGGCGCGGGGACCGGCGTCGCCCGGGTTCTGTTTGGCCCGTTCGCGGGAGCGTTCGACGCCCTTGTTAATAACGACGAGGCAGTTTTCCGCAAACAGTTCTGCCCGTTCCCGCTGTTCCGGCCCGAGCTTCAGGTAACTGATGGCGTTCGAGTACAATTTCCGGCTGGCGCCCTCGGCCGCCATCGCTTCGCCGTAGATGGCTTCGCCGTCCGTCGGGGCGCGGCGGAGGCAGAGGCCGAGGAGTTCGAGGGATTTCTTGTAATTCTCGTGGGCCTGGGCGAACGTTTGGGCGGCGGCGTCCTTCTGGCCGGCGGCGACCTCTTCCTGCATCTGGCGCCAGTATTCGTGGCCGCGGTGGAGGTGGGCGAAGCCCTGGCCGCGAAGGGCGTAGTAGTCGTTCGGATCCCGCTCCAGCGCCCGCTGGTACGAGGCGGCGGCGGCATCGAGTTCGAGGAGGTTGTACTGGCAGTCAGCCAGCCAGCGCCAGGCGGCGGCATTGGACGGGTTCCGGGTGGTCTCCGAGGCCAGGATGTTCTTGGCTTCGGAGAACCGGTTTTCCTTGACCAGTCTCACCGCATTTTCGAACTGCGGGCTGCCCTGGGCGTCGACAGACGGTTCGGCCTGGAAGTTCGGCATCGGCGCGGCCGGCGCCTGAACCGGGGCGTAGGGAGACGCCGTCGTCTGCACCGGTCCGGCCCCGGTATCGAGCGGCAGGCCGGAAACGGTGCCGGGCCAGGAACTCATGACCGGCTGGGCGTTGACAGACGCTGTCGGCTGGTAGGAGCCGTAGGCGTTCGGGTCGTAATAGGGGGCGGACTGGTAGGTCGGACCAGACCCATAAAGCGGATTTCCCATCGAGTCGTAGCCGGTGACGATACTGGCAGTGCCTTCGACCGCACCGTACTGCTGGGCCGGAGCGCCGTAGGGGTTTGCCGCGTAGGGATCCTGGTACGGCTGCGGGGCGGCATACGGATCCTGGTACGGCTGGGCGGCGTAGGGCGCGCCGTACTGGGCCTGGCCCATGCCGGCGGTCTGGGGGCCGGACATGACGGGCGGTGCGGCGCGGTTGCCGCCGAAGGCAGGGGCGGCATAGGGATCGGCGGCCGGGTCGCGGCTCGGCTGGACGCCGGCCTGAGCGCCGTTGGCGCCGCTGGTCGTGTCGTAGCCGTAGTCGTCGTCCCACATTTCGTCGTCGTCCATCATGCGGGGAGCGCGGCGGCCGGTACCGCCGTTATTGGCGGTGGCGGCGGCGGTGGACGAACTGTCGTCACGACCGGCGCGGCCGGCCGTCGACGAGGTGTCGGTGGACGAATTGTTGTCGTCGTCGGACCGCCGGTTCCGCCACATGCCGCCTTTCCACCACGGCACCCGTTCGTTCTCGGCGTACTGCTGCCGGGGGCCGCGCTGGACCATGTGGTTGGCGACTTCGGAATAGTACGGATCCGGCGTCGGATTGACGACGGTCCGGGGATCGGCGTGGCCGAACGCCACTTCCGGCGGGACGTAGATGTTTTCGTAATTCACGGTCGGAGCGACGGCGAGGACGACCTCCTCCTGCCCGTCCAGGTGCGAATTGTCCACTTCCTGGACCGAATCGCCACGGAAGACGAGGAGCTGGCCGGTGGTGGCGTCGATACCGAAATGGGTATCGAGGAATTCCGAATTGTCGCACCCGGGCGCGGCGCAGTAGCGGAGGCCGGGGATGTTCGGAATCTGCGGAAGACCTTCACCAAAAGAGGGAACGACATAGTCGGCGGAAACGGCAGCGCTGGCGAACAGGGCGCAACAGGCGGCGAGCACGACGGTTTTCTTCACAATACTCCCCTTGCATGCAAGTGCGGGAACGGGTGGTTGACCAGGGACGTGTCCCCGGAGGCGGAAGGAGGCGCAAAACGGCCTCCGCCGCGGACGGTACGGGACTGTCCTCTATGGCGCTTGGAATACCGCTTACTGGAAACCACCAAGTATACACAGCGACGTCGCCCCGGCAAGTGGGCCACGTCGAGAAGCACAGGAAAAAACAGACCGGTCGGCTCCGGCTGCCGGAGCCCCGTCGTGCAGGCGGTTTTCCACGCCATCGTCCTGGCGGCTACCCGGTCGCCGAGCGGCGGCAGTGCGGCGAATGGTTCGCCACGAGCCGGCCGGTGCGGAACGGGGTATGTCGGGCCAGGACGGGACCGGTTCTGTCGATTCCGTTTAATGTCTTATTTTTTCGCATTTCCCGCGTGGGAAACGTCGGCATTCCTGGATTTTTTTCTGAGGAACCCGCCCTTCCACCACGGCACCTTGGAGTCGGTCTGCTCGACCTTTTTGCCGTCGCGGCCGGGGCGGTTTTTCTGGGCGGTTTCATTGGCTATTTCGGATATGACTTCGGCTTTTTTCGGTTTCCGGTTGTTCTGCCTCACCGCGGTGGAGGCCTGCCGGGCCACGGCTTCCCGATCGTCCGACCGGGTTTCGTAGACCTGACGCCGGGCCGAGCCCTGATCAGCGAACGCTTCGTGATAGGGCGGCTGCTGGCGCATCTGCGGCTGCGGCATGGGTATCGGACCCGTTGCCATCGTGGGCGTGGCCATGACCGGGACCGGCTGGACCGGCGGCGTCAGGGCAACCTGCCTTTGATGACCGGGAGGCGGCGGCATATAGGACGGAGGGGGCGGCATAAAACCGGGGGCCTCAGCCGGAACCGGAGCCTCGGCGCGGGCGTAATTCTGCGGTTGAACCGGGACCGGCGGCAGGGAATAGTTTATCGCCGGGGCCGGAGCCTGGGCCAGCGTGTATTGCGGGGCCGGGGTGGATTGATGCGGCTGCGGCTGGCCGGGCGTGTAGACATCCAGCGGGTAATATTTGACTTCCTGTTCCCGGTGCGTCGGCGCCGGCGGCGGCGGCTGGCGCATGTAGTTCGTCGCCATCGGACCCATGTCGTAGTCGGCGGGCGGACCCATATAAATGGCGCCCGGCGTGAGGCCGTCGACCGGTCCGCCGCCCGGGGAGACCATAATAAGGGTTTCACCTTCGTTCAACTGGCTTTCGAAGTACTCGCGGTTTGGTTCGCGGTAGGCGACCTGCTGGCCAGGCGTTGGAGCAGTACGGCCATAAGGTTGCGGCGCCATCTGCCCGAACGGGGCGTTGTCCGCCGGATAGGCGGGCGCGGCGGAAAAGCCGTTACCGAGAGGCGGCGGGCAGAATTTTGCGCCGGGCGGACAGTAATACTCGCCGTCCGAGGCGGAAGCGGGAAGGGAAGCAAGGGCGAGACCGGAAACAACGACCAAAGCCGTGACGAACTTTTTCACGATAAATCCTTTTCAAGAATGGGTCGTGCCGATGCTGGCACTCGGTGTGGCAAGCAGCTACGGATACCTAACCGATTCCGTTTTACCCGAACCGGATACCGGCGCAACCGCTCCATTCCACAAACCGGGTCTCGCTCACCATATCCATTGGCGCTGGCAAGGCCATCATCGCTGCTCTAACGGTACTTATCGGAAAATTTTATGAAATTGCCAGCCCACAATCAAGTAATAACCGGCCACGGCCGATAATGTCAGAAAATTTTCGGTTAAAGTTGAAGTCGGCGGCTGGGTCGTCGTTCCGTATGGCGTGGATGTCTTGACAAGACTGGGGTAACAGATACTATAGGGCATTACCTTACATGTCGCGGTTTGGTCGGAATCCTTCGCCGGTCCCGGCCGGTTTTTCGGCGAAACCCGCTTCGTGGAAACTTTCCGAATAAAACTGGGGAAAAAACATGCGCGTTTTGCTGCTCATCTTAGTATTATTGGCTTCGGTCACCGTATCCGGATGCCTGGGTGGAAGCGCCGCCGCCTCGAACGGCGGAGCCAGGGCGAACCTCAACCTGGGAACGGCATTTTAGCGACAATCCCCTTGAACGCGTCATAATGGAGCGAATGTATGTTTGGACGGGTGTGCAGGGTCGTGCTACTCCTCGGTCTCCTCAGCGCTTCGGGCTGTGTCGAGCGGGCGCTTGTCATCACCAGCGAACCCTCCGGCGCCGAGGTGACGGTCAACCAACAGTGGCGCGGTACCACGCCCTTTGTCGTGCCGTTCAAGCATTACGGCGTGTACGATATCTGGATTGAACACCCGGGCATCGAAGAAAACGGCCGCATGGTGAAGTACTATCCGCTCCATGTCGGCGAACCGGTCAACGCCCCGGGCTACCAGTATCCGGGAGCGGATTTCGTCACCGAAGTGCTTCTCCCGACCACCCTCCGGGACCAGCACAACCTCCACTACCGGCTAGAACGCGTCTCCGAGGCCGACGATCTCGGCGACGTCCTGGCCCGGGCCCAACAGCTTCGCGACGCCGGCGCCGCCCGCCGCCTCATGCGCTACGAAAAGGACGTCAGCCGCGGCCGCTACGACCAGGTCGGGAACAACGCGCCGCTGCCTCCGGGCGAACCGGAACCGGTGGATTACTACGGCGAACCGCCGTTGCCGTCCGAAGTGCCGGTATTCATCGATTCATATTGAAGAATGTAGCGGCGTTCGCCGCAGTGCGGTCATCGTCCCGCGCCACCAATTCGAACGAAATGAAAAAGCGCGTCCCGTCTGCTGACGGACGCGCTTTTTTAGTGAAAATCGGCGTCGATGCCCTGCCCTATTTCTGGTCCGACCGGACGCGGCGGATGACGTCGACAATGTCCCCGAGGCTGTTCGCCACCGGGATCGGGTGGTTGGCGTACTGCGACGTCCTGACGCCGAACTCGCCGTAATCGGCCTGGAGCCTGGCCTCGTCGTAACTGTGGTACGCCACCGTGGCGTGCGGGTCTTTAAGTTGATGGCCGGTAAGGATGCAGACGACCGTGCTGTCCTTGTCGATGACGCCCTTTTCAACCAGCTGCCTGGCCCCGGCAAGGCTGGCGGCGCTGGCGGGTTCGCAGCCGAGGCCGTCCCGGGCGACCCAGGCCTTGGCGTCGAGGATGGCCTGATCCGAGACGTCGAGGGCGACGCCGTTCAGGCGATCGAGGGCGCGGAGGCATTTCTTCAGGTTGACGGGCCGGTTGATTTCGATGGCGCTCGCCAGTGTGTGGGCTTTTTCGCCCCGCTGGTCGAGACCGGCGTAGTAGTCGGCGATAATCCCGTCGTCGACGGCGCCGCCGTTCCATTTCAGGCCCTTGTCGTTGACGATCCGCGACAGGGTCGGAGCGCCGGACGAATTGACGACCGCCAGCCGGGGCAGTTTCTTGATAAGGCCGTGATCGTACAGTTCGTAGAGGGCTTTCCCGAAGGACGAACTGTTGCCGAGGTTGCCGCCGGGGCAGACGATCCAGTCGGGAACCTGCCAGTCGAGGCCTTCTAGGACGCGGTACATGGTGGTCTTCTGGCCTTCGAGGCGGAACGGGTTGACCGAATTGACGAGGTAGATCCCCTCCTCCGCGCAGACCTCCTGGACCCGGGCCATGGCGTCGTCGAAGTCTCCCTTGACGAGGAGGGTGACGGCGCCGTAATCAAGGGCCTGGGAGAGTTTCCCATAGGCGATTTTGCCGTCGCCAATAAAGATGATGGCCCGCATCCGGCCGCTCGCCGAGGCGAAGGCGGCGAGGCTCGCCGAGGTGTTCCCGGTCGAGGCGCAGGCGGCGACGCTGGCGCCGACCATGCCGGCATGGGTCAGGGCGCCGGCCATGCCGTTGTCCTTGAAGCTGCCGGACGGGTTCAGGCCTTCGTACTGGAGGCGGAAGTTTTCTGATTTGACGCCGGCGTAGGACGCGGCCCGGGGGCTCCGGCGGAGCTGGGTGTGGCCTTCCCCGATACTGGCCCGCTGTTCCGGAGCGGCAAACGGGAGCATGGCGCCGAAGCGCCAGACGCCGGAGACGGCGCCGAGGCCGCCCGACGGCCAGTCCGGGACTTTGCCGAGATCGGAGACCCGGGTCGGCAGGGCCATCTTTTCCCAGTCATAATCGACGTCGAGGAGGTTGCCGCATTTCGGGCACTTCGGCAAGACCTGCATGATGTCGTAGTCCGCCGCGCAGGCGGGGTTGATGCACTTTTGAAAAGCGAGGGACATGGAAATCTCCGTTTCGTCTGGATGGCGTTTTGCACGCCGCTATCCTCATATGAACGCGAACGGTTCATAATCGCCAAGACGGGACACATTGTCAATGAATTCCGTAGTCCCGCATGATCTTTTGCGCCGCCATCTGGTCCCGGAGGCCGCTCAGGATGCTCCGGGCCATCTCCGCCTCGGCCGGGCCGCGGTCCGGACCGGTGAGGAGCATGACGGCGGATTCGGTGCGGGCGGCGTCGTCCGTTTCCTCCTGCTCCGGGTACATGGCGAAGACGTCGGCGTAGGCGCGGAGGGCGTCTTCCCGGCGGTTCTGGCTCCGGTAGACGCGGGCCGTCTCCAGGGTGACGAAGGCGGCGTCGCGGCGGCTGTCCGGCGTGTCGTCGAGAAGATCCCGGGCATAATCGAGTTCGTCCAGGGCCTGATCGTAGTTCCCGGCCATGGCCTGGGCCTTGGCGGCGAGGATGTACATGGCGCGGTCGACCTCCGGCTTGTCGCCCGGAATGTCTATGACGTCCGTCGCCAGCCGGGACGCCGCCTCGTAGCCGCCCGGTTCCCCGAGGTAACTTTCCCTAAGAAGATTCAGGATGGGGACGGCCCAAGTGCTCCGGAGATCGGCGCGGGCATTGGCTATCAGGAGTTCCCGGGCCGAAGCTACCACCTGTTCGGGAGGAAGGAGGGGATTGGCGCTGTTCGGGCTGCCGAGGGCCAGTTGGGCGGCGTGGTAGGCGGCGTCCTGGACCCGGCCCGGCGTGGCCGGGGGAATGGCCGGGGAATCCGGGTCGGCGGCAAAGAGGTAGTACTGGTACGCTTCCCGGGGATAGCCGGCCTCGTCCGCCAGGTGGCCGGCGAGGAGGGCGGCTTCGGCGTCGATTTCCGTAAAGACGGCGAGGCGGGTCAAGGCGGTCCGGTTTTCGCCAAGCTTCCCCATGCATTCGGCCCAGCGGCGGGCGGCGTTGGCCCGGAGAATGCGGGGAAGTTCGGAATTGTTCATGAGGGACAGGTAGTCGACGGCGGCGCCGCGCCATTCGCCCATAAGTTCGAGGGCGCGGCCCCGGGACCATTTGGCCCGCCGCGACGCCAGGCTGGACGGCCCCGACGTGGCAATGGCCTGGTTGAACGGCCTGAGGCTCGCTTCGATGCGTTGCCGCGCTTCGTCCCGCCAGGACAGGGACCGGGCGGCGAACTGGCCCCGCTCCCAGCGGCGCGACAGTTCCATGAGGAAGGCGCCGGATTCCATGTTGACCATGCCCTGGTTCAGGCTGTCCTCTATAGAAAAGCCGCCGGCCGACGCTTCCTGAAAGCTTGCCGCCGCCGCCGCGAAGTCGCCGAGGGTGCGGTCTATCGCTTCCGGGTCGGGGATGGGCGCTTTCAGTATCCGGTCGGCCCGGGCCAGCGCCAGGGCGTGGCGGGCTTCGCCGAGGCGGGACGACAGGACGCTGTCCGTCACGCCGGCGGGTTCCCTTTTTCGGAGGTGGGCGATGAGGCCGATGGCCAGTTCGAGCTTTTCAATGCCGTCCCCCGACCATTCGTCCGCCGCCTCGACGGTGATGCCGAGATCGAAACCGCTATCCGGATCGCCCCCGGTGAAAAGGAGGTTTCCGAGAACCTGGCCGAGGGAGGCGGCGACGTCGGCCTGGCGCGTCTCCAGGGAAAAGACCGGGGCGTCCGAGGCGGCGGTGAGAAGATCGATATCGCTGGAGAGGGACATCGGCCCGCCCATTTTGCCGAGTTTAAGAATCGTTTCCATGGCCTGGAATTCCGAGACGAGGAGCGTCCCGAACAGGCGGTCGCGGCGGAGCATGCGGCTCGCCGTGTGGTTGAGGGCCAGGGCCATGCCGTATTCGCGGCGGAGATCGGCGGTGCGGGAGGCGTCCCGGCAGGCGGTGTAGCGGAGGTTCCGGTTGGTCGTGGACGGCCTGGCGGCCGGGTAGAGGAGGTGGAACGATTCCCCGAGGCGGCCGCGGCGAAGTTCGGCGATGCCGGCGACGTGCCAGGCCGGCGGGTTGTGACCGCCGCCGGCGAGGACCGGCGCCAACGTCTCGAGGGCGGCGGTGGGCTGGTCGAGAAGAAGCTGGACGCGGGCCTTGACGACGCGGGCGCCGTCCCACGGGCCGGGGCTGGCGGTGCCGTCGATGGCCCGGTCGAGGGCCTCCGACGCCAGCCTGAGAAGGCGGTTCCGTTCCTCGACGCCGGCCGACCCGGCCATTTCCATCTGGGCGAGGCCGAGGCCGAGTTCGGCGGCGCGGCGGTCGTCGTCGCCGGGCGCTTCGTCCTGGACGACCCGGCGGAACCAGACGGCGGCGTCCTGCTGGTTCCCGAGCATGGCGGCGGCCTGGCCCCGGTAGAGGGCGGCGCGGGCGCGGAGTTCGTCCTTGGCCGGATCGCTCTCGATATAGCCCTCGGCCTCGGTGGCGGCTTCGCGGACAAATTGTTCCTCGCGGCGGGCCATCCGGAGGGCGATAAGGTCGAGTTCGATTTCCTTCCGGCGGTTGCCGACCGGGAAGGCGAGGCGGGCGCGGTCGAGTTCGCTGATGGCCTGGTTGAGAAGATGATCGCGGCGCTGGCGGTCGCGGAGCGTTCCCGGGTACGGCACCTCCTCCGCCAGTTCCCGGAGGCAGCGGGACGTCCGTTGGGCGGCGTCCCCTTCCATCCCCGGCGGCAGGGTGACGCCGCCGACCCGGGTGTACTGGTCGACGGCGTCCCGGTAGTCCTCGGTCATCTCGAAGGCGCGGGCGGCCCAGTAGGCGGACTGGACGTTGAAGGCCGGTTCCTGGAGGCGGTAGCGGTTGTTCGAGAGATGGACAAAGGCCTGGGCGACGTCCTCGTAGTCGGCCCGGGTGGCGGCGAGGCCGAAGCGGCCGCGTTCCCGGATGAACCGGGCCTTTTCCCGCCGGGCCAGCCACTGCTGCATTTCCTGGAAATCGCGGCCCTCCGGATCGGCGTCCGGATGGTCGAGGACGGAATTGGCCAGTTGTAGGGCGCGGTCGTAGATGCCGCCCTGGAGCATGCGCATGGCGATGTCGAGGCGGGTATCGGCTTCGGCCAGGGTGAGGGCGCCCGGCGTGGCGTCGACGGCGGCGTCGACCATGGCATCGGCGGCTATGACGTCGGGCTGCGAAGCGGCATCGTTCGTGACGCCGGCGTCGGCCACGATGGCGGCGTCGGCGGCGGGCGCGTCGGCGGCCGTGGCCGTCATCCCGGTTGAAATGGCCGAAGGCAGGACCAGTGCGCCGGCGAGGACGATGCAGCGAAGACGGGTTGTCACTCCAATCATAACGGGGTACTCCGGATTAGGCCGCCCTCACGTAGTCCAGTACGGCGATGCGTCACTCCCCCGCCCTGCTACGCCTCGGCCAGGAAGGGCATGAGGGCGTCCCGGAGCGTTTCCGGGATGACCCGGGGCTTCCCATTCTCGCCGACGCAGGCCAGTTCGACCGTGGCGACGACAAGGGGCGAATCGGTTCCGGCACGGCGGATGTCCGTGACGAAGGTCAGGGTGGCGTGGCGCATGGCGCCGATGTGAGACCGGCATTCGAGGAGGTCGTCGTAGACGGCGTAGCCACGGTAACGGGCGTGGCAGTTCCGCACCGGGAACAGGCAGCCGCTCGCTTCGATGTCCTTGTAGGCATGGCCGACGTCCCGGAGAAATTCGGTGCGGGCGCGTTCGGCGATGACGAAATAGTTGGCGTAATAGACCCGGTCCATACGGTCGGTGTCGGCGTAGGAGACGCGGTATGTGGTGAGATGGGTTTCGGGCATGGGAATGATCGTACCTTCACGTGCCATGGGGTCATGAGAAATAATACAGTTAAAAAAAACACGCGGCGGATCGATAAGCCGGCTTCTGTCGGGGATGGCTATTTATCTCGGACAAACGTCGCCGTTTGCCTCGTGCACGCTACCCGGGACTACTGGCGGGACAGGCGGCCCCGCGGCAAAAACCATCGCCAAACGATTTTGCCTCGTCCCCTATTTGCGCTTGCACCGGAAGGACAGTCGCCGTGCCGTCGGCGTTACCGTCGACGCGGTGGGCTCTTACCCCACCGTTTCACCCTTACCGCCCGGACAGCCGAAGCCGGCCGGGAGGCGGTCTGTTCTCTGTTGCCTGTCCCTGGGGTTGCCCCCGGCGGGCGTTACCCGCTTTCCTGCCTTGTGGTGGCCGGACTTTCCTCCGGGATCGCTCCCGGCAGCCATCTGAACCGCCGCGTGAAAAAAACCTTTTAAATTGAACCGCACCCTCTCCGTGATGCCGTCGGCGCGGCGGAGCATGCGAACGTCTGGAAACACGGCGCCGCCCAAACCACGCCAACGCCGTTTGCCCCGACCGATCCGCACCTGCAATTATTCACGGGCGGCCGCGCCCGGTCAAGTCAGCCGCACCTTTATTTGCAGGCCGTCGTAGGCCGGGGCCATGCCGCTCGGCAGCCGCTCACCCAGTTCCCGGTGGGTAAAACTGTGGGTCAGGTGGGTCAGGAACGTCCGCCGGGGCCGGAGGCGCTCGTGCAGTTCGATCGTCTCCGGAATGCTCATGTGGGTCGGGTGGTTCTCCATCCTCACCGCCGAAACGATGAGCGTTTCTATATTGTCGATTAACCGGAACGACGAATCCGGAATGGACGAGACATCCGTCAGGTAGGCGAGGTCGCCGACCCGGTAGCCGAGAATCGGCAGGGTGCCGTGGAAAATCGGCACCGGAATAAACACCATGCCGCCGGCCCGGAACGGCTTGTCGGCTTCGTGCAGGGTGATGGCCGGAAGACCGCCGCCGACCTGGGGCGCGTTCCAGATATACCCGAACCGGTGCCGCACCGTCGCCAGGGTCGCGGCCGATCCCCAGACCGGCACCTCGGTGTTCTTGAAGAGGGAGTAGGCCCGGATGTCGTCGAGGCCGTGGAGGTGGTCGGCGTGATCGTGGGTGACGAGGACGGCGGCGACGTTGTCAAGGCCGGCGCAAAGGGCCTGGACGCGGAACTCCGGGCCGGTGTCGATGACGACGTTCTTTCCCTTGTGGCTGACGACGGCGCTCGACCGGTGGCGCTTGTCCACGATGTCCGGCGACCGGCAGACCCGGCAGTCGCAACCGGCCATCGGCACGCCGGTCGAGGTGTCGGTGCCGAGAAAGGTGAAAAGCGCTTCGTCATCCGCCATTGCTTGCCGTCCGCATGGTGTCGTCATTGGCCGCCGCCGCCCGTTCCGGCCGTGTCCGGCGTCCGAAAACGCCGGCGGGCCGGCATGGCGCGGCCGCGCCGTGTCCGTTCTCCCCTTCCCCATTTCGTAAAACGCCGGGCGCTCCGAAAAGAGCGCCCGGGCCCGGATCAAGTGGTTGGTACGGGAATGCCGCAACGGGCGGCGGGCCCGCCTCGGGCGCCGCGCCTTTTTCGGCTGGATACTTAAATTTCCATGATTTCCTTGGACTTCTTATCCACTTCTTCGTCAATCTTCTTTTCGAATTCCTTCAGGATATCCTGGACGACGTCCTTCTGCTTCTTCAGGTCGTCCTCGCTGATTTCCTTTTTCTTCTCCATCGCCTCGAGGGATTTGATGCCGTCGCGGCGGGCGTTCCGGATAACCACCTTGGCGTCTTCGCCCTTGGCCTTGACGTCCTGCGCCAGTTTCTTGCGGCGTTCCTCGGTAAGGGGCGGGAAGGTCAGACGGATCAGTTTGCCGTCGTTCTGCGGCGTGACGCCGAGATCGGACGCCAGGAGCGCCTTTTCGATTTCCTTCAGAAGCCCGAGATCGAACGGTTTCAGGACGAGCTGACGCGCTTCCGGCACCGAGATGTTCGCGCACTGCTTCAGGGGCATTTCGGCGCCGTAGGCGTTGACCTTGACGCCTTCGACCAACGCCGGGGTGGCCCGGCCGGTGCGGGTCAGGCGGGAATCCTTCTGCAGGTGTTCAAGCGACTTCTGCATGCTGTCCCTGAGGTTTTTCATGGCTGCATCAACAGGCATTCGTACTCCTTTCGCGGGCTGTAGAAGACTGCGGTATCATGACGGATCGACGGAAATATCACGCCCCGGATTCATGGCTGTCGACGGTGGTGCCGATCGGCTTTCCGGTGGCGGCGAGGATGGTGTTGCCGGGCTGCTTGATCGAATAGACGACAATCGGGACGTGGTGCTCCTCGCACATGGTGAAGGCGGTCGAATCCATGATGCGAAGGTTTTCCCTGATGGCCTGGCGGTAGGTGATGTGGTCGTACTTGAGGGCGTTCGGATTCTTCATCGGGTCTTCCGTGTAGATGCCGTCGACCTTGGTGGCCTTGAGGATGGCGCGGCAGTCGAGCTCGATGGAGCGGAGCGCCGCCGCCGTGTCCGTGGTGCAGTACGGGTTGCCGGTGCCGCCGGCGAGGATGACGACGCGGCCCTTTTCCATATGGCGCTGGGCCCGGCGGCGGATATAGGGTTCGACCACCTGGTCGACCTGGATGACGGAAAGGACGCGGGTCGGATAGCCCTGGCCCTCGACGGCGGACTGGAGGGCAAGGGCGTTCAGGATGGTGGCGGTCATGCCCATGTAATCCACGGTGGCGCGTTCGATGCCGAGGGTGTCGCTTTCGATGCCGCGGACGAAATTACCGGCGCCGACGACGACGGCGAGCTCGATGCCGGCGGCGCAAACGTCGCGGATTTCGGTGGCGATCATCTGGATGGCGTCGCGGTCGAAACCGCTGCCGGCGTCGCCGCCAAGGGTCTCGCCGGATACTTTCAGGAGAATGCGTGGATAGGGCGGCACTGTTTGTCCTTCCTGCTGGAGAAATAAATGGCGCACTCGGCCCGGACTGAACCGGTTGCGGGTAGCTGTTCGATGGTTTTGTAATAACACAGTAGACGGTTTTTCCGGCGGACGGCGCCGCAGCGTCGGGACGATTACCCTTCCGACGGCTTTGCCGAATTTCCTTCGCACTGCCCGGCGCCGGATGCATTTGAGGCCGGCTCCGGTTCGAGTTCGGCCAGGCGCTTTTCCAAAGCGTCAATCCGTTCCCGCAGGCGCTGGTGGACGAGGAAGGCGTCCCGCCGCGCCCGGGACCGGGCCGCAAGGCTCCACAGGTATCCGGCCAGCGCAGCCAGTCCCGCGTAAAAAACCATCTAGGCCCGGAGCCGGACGTACAGGGCAATCGGCCACGCCGGCGCCACCGTGACCTTCTCCGCGGCGGAGG
>JAJQFC010000221.1 GCA_021201355.1 Planctomycetaceae bacterium
GCCTCGCCACCTTCATGTCGCCCATCGAGGACGCCTCGGTCGGCTTCTCCATCGCCATCGCCATCGCCATCCATAACATTCCGGAAGGCATCGCCGTCTCCGTGCCGATTTACTACGCCACCGGCGACAAGAAAAAAGCCTTCACCTTCTCGTTCCTGTCCGGCCTGACCGAACCCCTCGGCGCCATCGTCGGCTATATGGTTCTCCGAAATTTCATGACCCCGACCCTCCAGGGCCTCGTCCTGGCGGCGGTGGCCGGCATCATGGTGTTTATCTCCCTCGACGAACTCCTGCCGTCGGCCGAACGCTACGGCGAACACCACCTGTCCATTTACGGCGCGGTGTTCGGGATGGCGGTGATGGCGATAAGCCTGTTGCTGCTGGCCTGACAGGGAATCCCGGACGGGCTGAACGTCCGGGCGGTTATGCCGAAATCGTCCCCAAAAAAAAGAATCCCCTCGCCGTCGTGACGAGGGGATTCCATTATCCAGACCGGCGTGCGGTATCCGTCGTTGACGGGACGCCTGCCTGGGTTCAGGACACATCCACCGGGAACGGATTCCGTTCCGTATAGTTCGACACCTGGTGCCAGTACGGATAGGCCGGCGGCTTCCGGCTGGCTTTTTCGAGGCGTTTGACCTGTTCGTCCGAAAGGGTGAAATCGGCGCTGGTGAGAATGTCCCGGAGCTGCTCTTCGGTCCGGGCGCCGACAATGACCGTCGATACTGTCGGCCGGCACAACACCCAGTTAACCGCCACGGCCGACACGCTCCGGCCGACTTCGGAGGCGACGGCCTGAAGCTCGTCGACGAGTCGGAAGAACTGCTCCTCCGGCAAGCTTTCGTCCAGGGACATGTCGCCGGAGCGGCGGGCCTTCCGGCTGCCCTCGGGGACCGGGTTGTTCCGGTTCAGTTTGCCGGTGAGGCGGCCCTGGGCGAGCGGACTCCAGATGACGCCGCCGATGCCTTCCGCCTGGCCGAGGGGCATCAGTTCCCACTCGTAATCGCGGCAAAGGAGGGAATAGTGCGCCTGGTGGGCGACGAATGGCGTCCAGCCGTGGCGGTCGGCGGTCCACAGGCTTTTCAGGACGTGCCAGCCCGAATAGTTGGAACAGCCGATATAGCGGATTTTGCCGGCGGTGACGAGGTCGTCCAGGGCGCGCATCGTCTCTTGCACGGGCGTCAGGGCGTCGAAGCAGTGCATCTGGTAGAGGTCGATGACGTCGACGCCGAGGCGCTTGAGGCTGCCCTCGCAGGCTTCAATAATATGGCGGCGGCTGGTGCCGACGTCGTTGGCGCCGTCGCCGACGCGTTGGGCGGTCTTTGTTGAAATAAGCACCTTGTTCCGCCGACCGGCGATGGCTTTCCCGAGGATGGTTTCGGATTCGCCGCCCGAATAGGCGTCGGCCGAATCGAACATGCAGGCGCCGGCGTCGAGGCAGATATCAACGAGGCGCCGGGCCTCGTCGTCCCCGGTGGTGCCGAAGACGGCGGGGCCGCCGTTTCCGTAACTGAACGTCCCGGAACCAAAAGTCAGGACCGGGACGGCAAACCCGGATTTTCCCAATAAACGCGTTTCCATACTCGCTCCAATCGAAAAAGGGTGGGGGAACCGCACTTTGACGTGAAATCCGCCTTCCAGAGTGACGGGCCGCCGCCTTTTCGTCAAGCTTGAAATGACGGCCGCCCGCTCCTCTAAACGCTTATGGTCCAAAATACGAGCCGTACTGTCGAAGAAGTACCCCGTCGCGCTTTCCAAAGGGACAGCCTATACAGCGCTGGACAACTATATTAAACACTTACAGTTTACAGAACAAATATATATAACCATTGACCGTTTTTCCTTTGCAATTTTTCGGAAAAAAGTTAAAAATGCTTGTGCTCGTAGGCATTACCACGGCACCAGGCCGCACCGATCCTTGACGCTCCGCGGCCGATACGCTTGTCCGCAACCAGGTGGCGGGTGTAAAATTAACGGGTTCTGCCACGACGGTGAGGAAACAAAAAAACCACTTTTGGAGGCGCATTCACATGATACAACCGGTTTTGCGGACGCTGGGAGCGTTGGTTCTGGCCGTATCCCTGATGGCCACCGCCAACGCCGCCGAATCCGACACGGTCGCGTCGGACGACGCCCTGCCGTACCTCAACCTCGATTTTGAAAACAACCAGGGCTGGATCGCCACCGTCAAGGGCGGCTACCAGTGGAAGTTGTTCCGGAACGTCGGCGTCGATATGGTATCCGGCGGCCAGAACGTCTTTTCGCGGGAACGCAATTTCACCAAGCCGGGCGGCGCCGCCTCCATCGGCCTTGGCTATAACTTCGGCGAACGGTTCCCGGTCACGGTCGGCGTCGTGTTTGGCATTGGCCCTTCCGGGAAACTTGACCAATACGGAACAGCCACAGTCGGCACCGATACATACGACGTCTTCACCCGGCAGAAGATAAGCGTTTACACGCTGGATGCCTCCATCGACTACGACTTCAAAAACTGCAGCCGCTGGACTCCGTTTGTCGGCGCCATCGTCGGCGTCGGCTTTATGAAGGATCGCGGCCACTCCACCTTCACCTCGGCGGACGGCACCCGGTATACCGGCGAGTACGGCAAGAAAAACCGGACAACTTCGTCGTCGGCGGCCGGCTCGGCACCAAATACAAAATTAATGAACGCCTCACCCTGTCCCTGTATGGTTCCTATACCTACATGGGCAAGGTGCCGCACCGCGAATACGACATCGATCTTCCCAACGCCGCCACTGTCGATGCCCGGACCAAGCGGGCCGGCACTCACGCCCTTGACCTCAAGGTCGGGTTGAAGGTCAAATTTTAGGAAGATCCGTTTTTTCACGGCGAACGAACCAATACTCTCACAGCCTTCCGCTCCGGTGGAAGGCTTTTTTACGGCCGTGACACGCGTGTGCCCCGGTACCGTTTCGAACAAAGGAACAGACTGTATTTACCCCTTGACGCTTCCGTCGATTTATCCGATAGTACAACCTTCTCCGAAGTACAGACGTAATGTATCAGAACCTAGCTAAAGCGGCGCCGCATCGCGAGGTGTTTCCGTCCGTTGGCCGGACGGGTGGGGCGCGGTGGAAACGGAGCCGCGGCAGACGAACGGATTCGTCGCTGTAGCACTTTTCGTATATAAGGAACCGGCGACCATCAATCAGCGCCGAAGGCCCAGGGGGTACTGCCATGAAATTATTCGCCATTGTCGCCGCCGCCTGCTGCCTTGCCGTTCACGCCGTCGCCGCCGAACCGGTCCGCGTCGGGGTGTTCCTGCCCCTGAGCGGCCACAAGGCTTATGCCGGCCGCGTCGAATTCGCCGGCATCGAACTGGCCCATTCCCTTTTCCCTGAAATCGCCGGCCGGCCGGTCGAACTCTATGTCCGGGACAACCGGTCGGACAGTGACGGCGCCGCCGCCGCCGTCCGGCAGCTTATCGAGGAGGACCGGGTCTCGGCCATACTCGGCAGTTACGGGTCCGACCTCGCCATCGCCGGCAGCGCCGTCGCCGAGGCGGCCGGCATCCCCACCATCGGCACCTCGTGCACCAGCCCCCTCGTCACCAGGGGAAAGCGGCACATATTCCGCGCCTGTTTCACCGACGACGACCAGGGCGCCGGCGCCGCCACCTACGCATCGTCGTTCGCGGCTTCCGCCGCGCCGCCATCCTCACCACCCGGGATTCCATTCACTCGACCGGCGCGGCAGAAAGGTTCCGGGAAGCGTTTATCCGTCTCGGCGGCAAGATAGTCGCGGAAAGCGACTGCCTCACCGGCGACCGGGATTTTTCCGAACAACTCGCCGTTATCCGGGAAGCCCAGCCGGATGTGTTGTTCATGCCGATGTACTTCCCCGAAGGCAGCGCTATCATGACCCAATCCCACGCGGCCGGCGACGACTTCGTCATCATGTCGACGGATTCCATGGACAATCCTGACATCGTCAAGGAACTGGGAAAAGTGGCGGAAGGGTTTATCCAAACCACCTTCCCCTATTCCCCCCTTATGGCGGTCATGTCGCCGGAGGCGGAGGAGTTTACAAACGACTGGATGGAAAAGTTCCCGGACGATCTCCCAAGCCCCGGCGCCGCCCTTGGCTATACCAGTTACTGCATGCTCAAAGATGCGATGGAACGGGCCGGAAGCGCCGACCCGGACGCCCTGACCGCCGCCCTGGCCGAAATCAAAAACTTGCCCTCCCCCGTCGGTCCCATCACCCTGAACGACAGCCACGACGCCATCATGCCCATTGGCATCACAGAGGTTCGCGGCGGCGCCGTCCGCTATTTTGGCGAAGTCATTCCCGAGTAATAACCCGTAATCGGTCTCGAAACGTTTTTATCCACTGTGCGCCGTACCGCGTTTTCCTGAAAAAAGGCGGTGTAATGTATCGTATTCGGTGTTTTTATTATTCATTAATAACCAATACGCTCTAAAAATTGAACGATTTCGTTATTTTGTGCAAAATCTGCAAAAATCCTCTCGGTTGTCACCTTTCAATCATTGCATGTTGTATACTAAAGTTGTATAGCGGGACCACATCCCCCCCCTTTTTGATCGAGGTCGTTTTCACCTGTGGTTCGCGTTCGCGGACGGGAAAGGGCTTTTTCGGTTTGTGTCGCCGGTCTGGCGGCGAAAACCGGTAACGGCCATTTCCGCAATGCCGCGACGGCACGGCGAAGGAACGACTTCCCCTCTCCGTATCGTTGTGAGTCCCCGGGTCATGTTTCGGGCGACCGGTTTGGTCGGCGGTTTCCGTCACCCGCCTGTCGCGTCCGGTGTCGCCTGCGGTCGCCGTTCGCGGCCAGTACAGCCGAGGGGAGGTGCCGTCATGAACAAGTACGATATCGGCCGGAGGATCGAGGCCTACCGCGAAAAAATGAAGATGTCCACCCAGGAACTGGCCGAGCGCATCCACCGGAGCCAGGCCACTATCAGCCGCATCGAAAACGGCAAGCAGGGCCTTACCTTCGAACTCCTGTCAAGTATCGCCGCCGAGCTCCGGGTCCATCCGTTCGCCCTCCTGTCCGACGAACCGCTCCGCTCCTCCGTCCTCATGCCGCCAAGCGAGGACGACGGCGGCTACCCGCCTAGCCTCCTCGCAAACGCCCTCCACGCCGGCCGCCTCCGGCGCCGCTTCACCCTGCCGACGGCGGCGGAGATGCTGGCGATCCCGGTCACCGAACTGGAATCCATCGAACTGGCGCTCAGTTGCCCGGACGACGCCCTCCTCACCCGCTTCTCCGAACTGTACGGCCTTGAAGTGGAGGAAATGCGTTTCCTCAAGACCTTCGGCGACTCCTTTCCGGAAACCGCCCGGGGCCTTGCCTATCTCCAGCAACTGTGCTCCCACCTCCATTTCCTGATCCTCAAGACGAAATCCGGGGAGGAAAAGGAGACACTGGAAAAAATCCTCCATCTTCTCGAGGCGGCCGACTGGCAATGCGGCCTCCCCCTCGACATGTCGGACGACGTCGAACTGTTCCTGAACCGCCTGTCCCTCCACCTGGTCAACGCCTTGAAAGGCGACGGTTTCCTTGCCATGCTGAAACGGGTCGGCGCCGCCGAAGCAGCCGGAGCCGTGCCCGGAGACGCCGGCCTGGTCCAGGCGGACAACGGTCAGGGGTGAGGACCGGTCCTCCCAACCACCCCACAATCGGACGCGGTCTTTTCGGCGACGTCGCATTCCGGCGGCTGATCGCGGCGGGATACCGGGAGCGGCAGCCTGACTTCCAGTGGCAGAACACGCTCGGCCCCGCCCGGGTGACGACGCCCGGCCGGACAGTACCGTTTCTTCCGGCCGCTTTTTTCCGTGCGCCGGCGGCGGTGATTTTTACAATCTCTTCGGGTGAGCGCGACGCCACGTCGTTCCGCACCGCCGCCGCCGTATGCGCCGGACGGGGCGACGGACGGCGTCCGGGCGTCAGGAACCGTTCCCCGGAGAAGAATTCACGCATGGCAACCGCACCGCATCCGAACCAGCCCGGCCCGGCCGAGCTTCTCGCCCCGGCCGGCAACCCCGACGCCGGATACGCCGCCCTCGCCTACGGCGCCGACGCGGTCTATCTCGGTCTCGACCAGTTTTCCGCCCGGGCCGAAGCGGACAACTTCACCCCGGAAAGCCTAAGGGAATTCACCGCCTACGCCCATTCCCTCGTCCCTCCCCGGCGGGTTTATCTGACCCTGAATACCCTTATCAAGGAAGCGGAACTTCCCGGCGTCGTCCAGGCCCTCGCCGTGGCGGACGACGCCGGGGTCGACGCCGTCATTCTCCAGGATCTCGGCGTGTACGCGCTGGCCCGAAAGTATTTTCCCCGCCTCCGGCTCCACGCCTCGACCCAGATGGCGGTCCACAGCCTGGACGGCGCCCGGGCGGCGGCTCGCCTCGGTTTTTCCCGGGTGGTCCTGGCCCGGGAACTGACCGCCGACGAAGTCGTCGCCATCACCCGGGACGCGTCTCTCGAAATTGAAACTTTTATCCACGGCACCCTCTGCTATTCCTACAGCGGCCTCTGCCTGTTTTCCTCCATCGTCACCGGCCGGAGCGGCAATCGCGGCCGCTGCGTCTACTCCTGCCGGGAAGCGGCCGAGACCCCGGCCGGCCGGCTCCACCCTTTCTCCCTGAAGGATCTGGCCCTTGGCGCCCGGGCGGCGGACCTGAGCCGGACAGGCGTGTCGAGCCTGAAAATAGAAGGGCGGGAAAAAAGCCCTCTCTACGTCGCCGCGACGGTGGACTACTACCGGAAAATCCTCGACACCGGTTTATCCCCGGACGAGGACAACCGCCTCCGGGCCCGGCTCCAGACCATCTTCGCCCGGCCCTGGACCACACTCTTTTACCACGGCCCGGACAATCCGGACGCGGCCGACACCCTTGTCGTCGGTCACCGGGGCGCCCGTATCGGCCGCGTCGCCGCCACCGTCCGAACCCCGGCCGGGACCGGTATCCGCTTCCGGACCGCCCTGCCGCTGGAACGTCACGACGGCATCCAGATCGACATCCCTAGGGAAGCCCGACCGTACGGCTTTCCGGTCGACGCCCTGTTCGCGGTCGACCCAAGGGGCACGTTCTCCCCGGCCTTCGCCGTTCCGGCCGAGAGCGAGGCGGCGGTGGCGCTTCCGGACGACGCCCCCGCCCTCGCCCCCGGCCTGCCGGTATACCAGTCGTCCTCCCAGGAGGTGAAACGGTCCTACCCGTTTTCCCGGCCGAAAGCGGGAGCCCATACCGATACCGCCCCGCTCGACGTCGACGTCACGGTGACGGCCCGGCCGGACGGCGATCTGGCCCGGATAACCGTTACCGCCGTCACCCCGGCGCCGCTGGCGGCGACCACGGACGACGGGAGACAACGACAATCCACCTGTCCCGATACCACGACGCCCTCCGTGACGACGGGCGAAAACCCTCCGGCGTCTCCCATCGCGTCCGGCGTATCGGGATCGGCCATAAAGGCGGAGGGCGGGTTTTCTGAAAACCCACTCGCCTCTAAAATGACAGCCTCCGTAGAATCGCCGGATCATGGCCGACCGTCCGTTCACTCCACCGCCCCGGCACCGTCCGCGACAACGGACGACACCGCTTCAGGACAGGACATCCTGTCCGAATCGCTGACGCTGGACGTCCCCGCCTCCCCGGCCCGCGATCCGAACGGCGCGGCGCGGGTGGCGGAAACGGCCTTCAGCCGCCTCGGCGGCAGCGGGTTTTACCTCGACGCCTGGTCGTTCGAAAACCCGGACCGCCTCGCCATCCGACCGGGAGACTGGAACCAGGCCCGCCGCACCCTGACAGCCGCCCTCGCCGAAAAACGGAACGCCCGTTTCCAGGCCCGTATCGGGGAAATCACCCGGGCCGTCCTCGCAACCGGTCCGGGCGAACCCGTCCGGGGACCGGACACGGACACGGACACGAATCCGGATACGGCACCGGAACCGGCCGAGGCGTCCTTCCGCTGGTCCCTCGCCGTGGACGATCCGGCCGACGTGGCGGACTTCTCCGACGCCGACCGCGATGCGGCAGCGGACCTCGCCATAACCATCTTGGACGATCCGGCCTTTCCCGCCCGCCTCGCCGCCGTCGCCGAAGCGTTTGGCCGGGATAAAATCCGTTTGGCCCTTCCGCTTATCCTTCGGAACGTGGCGGCGGACCGCGTGCGACCACTCGCGGGACAGCTCGTCCGGGACGGCTACCGGCGCTGGCTCGTCCCCGGCCTCGGCGGCCGGGAACTCCTCGCCGCCGTTGCCAACGGCCAAGCCCTCGACCTCGCCGCGGACTGGACCCTCCCCTGCGTCAACCACTGCGCGGCGGAACAACTGTTCGCCATGGGCTTCGGCGCGGCGACCCTGTCGCCGGAAGACGAACCGGGTAACTGGCAGACCCTCCTGGCCCGGTACCCGTCCAGACTGGAGGCGCTGGTCTACGCCGATCTCCCGCTGTTCGTCTCCGCCGCCTGCGTCCACCGGCTCATCGGCCGCTGCGGCGGCGAGTGCGCCGACACTGATCAGGCTTCCGCTTCTCCCGCGTTAACGCGAAAAAAACACTGTCACGACAGGGAGCGAACAGTCGGCGGTTGTCGTCGGACCGAAATGCCGGTCATTATGGAAAGGGCCGGAGCGGTTGTGGTTCGAGCCTATGCCGGTGGCAGCGCGGTCTACTCGGAGACGCCGTATTCCCTCGCCGGAAAGCTGGTTCAATTGAATGAACTCGGCCTCCGGTCCGGACGGGTCGATCTCCGCTGGAAGCGCCGGACCCCGCCGGAAGCGGTGGAACTCTGGCGTCGGGTCAGGGCTGGCCGGGTGGAAGGGCTACACGGAAACTTTACCCGGTCGTGGCGGTGAAAGCCGTTCCCGTCCGACCATCCGTATGGGACGGTGCGTTCTCCGGGTCGCGCGCCGGTTCATCGAATTGCCTGTTCCGGACAGCGCCCTGCTGTCCCGGGAAGACCACGGCAGCGGCACCGGCCGGCGTGGGAAATCGCCGTCCGGACGGCGGTTGCGCCGCTTTCCGACACGGTTGCCGCCGGACGGGACGGGGCGCGGCGCCGCCGGACCGGTCGGACGGGTAAGGGGCGGCGTCGACAGCATGTCGAATTTCCGGAGAAGGTTTTTCTTCCCTCCCGGTTTTTTTATATAATGTGCTCTCTGGGGTCGGCACACCCGGAATCTCCGCGTCAGCGTTGTCAGTATCAGGTACCCGGTTCCCTTCATGTTTTCCGGTTCTCCCGAAGACACCGAAAAGCATTGGAGAAACGGTCATTACGCTGTAAAACGCGGGAATGGACCGATCGCAGTGAACGGAACGCCGTACCGGTTTCCGCCGTCGGAAGAACGGCAGCGCCGGTGCCGAACCGTTTTCCGTCGGGACAGATCGGCCCGGTAGCCCTGGTACACCGTGATGTGCTACACGGTATCTCGGCCGGGCGGCGAAGCTATCCGGATTGTACGGAAACAACGCCGGCCCGATGCGGGAAGCGCCCGGGCGTGTTCGGGGAACACGCCTCCGATTCATTTCACGATTCTCGTGGGGTGTTGCTGGTTGGCCGATCCGGCGGAGCGTCGCCGGTTCCGTCGCCGCGTACCGGCCCGATCAATGCTTCGGCCGGTACAACCGTCGGGTCATAAACTGCGTCGTCATGGAGCAAAGAACATGCCGGATAATACAGCGCCTGATATGAGCGGCATCGATCCTGCACTGTTGCAAGACTTTATTTCCGAAAGCCAGGAGATCCTGGACGGGCTCGATCCGCTGTTTGTCGCCCTCGAAGCCAATCCGGACGACCTGTCCATCGTCGACGGCATCTTCCGCCCGGTCCATTCGGTCAAGGGCAATTCCGGCTTTTTCAACCTGACGAACATCAAGAATTTCGCGCACATCATGGAAAACATCCTGGGTGAAATCCGCGCCAGGAAACGGACCGCCACGCCGCCCCTCATCGATCTCCTCCTGAAGGGCGTAGACTACCTCCGCGCCATGATGAACCGCCTGGCGAACGGCGACTACTCCGGCGCCTTCACCCCGGAGGAGGAGGCCCACCTC
>JAJQFC010000107.1 GCA_021201355.1 Planctomycetaceae bacterium
TCTGTTTCAAACGCGTCAAAGGCTTCCGGGACGGGTTGGAACTCATCAATGCCAGCCGCTTCGCCAACGGCGCCGCCATCTTCACCCAGAGCGGCCGCCACGCCCGCGACTTCCTCGTCAACGTCCATTCCGGCAACGTCGGCATCAATGTCGGGATTCCCGTCCCCACCGCCTGGCTGCCGTTTTCCGGCCATAAGGAATCGTTCTTCGGCGATCTCCACACCATCGGCGCCGATTCCATCCGCTTCTACACCGAGACCAAAGTGGCCTCCTCCACCTGGTTCAAGGTCGATGGTGAGCGGCCGGCGGCGGTTGACACCTGGGGCCTGTAGGGAGGTTCGTCATGACGGACAAACGCATCCGCCTCGCCGTCGCGGCGGCGGAAACAGCCTCCCGCCGGGAACCGGTGCCGCTGACCGGTCCGTTCGGTGCGTGCGCCCGCCGGGCCGCCGCCCACGGCTTCGACGCCCTGGAAATTCACCTCCGTGATCCCCTGGCCGTCGACGCCGCCGCCCTGCGGTCCGCGTGCGACGAAACCGGCCTTTCCGTGTCGGCCCTCGCCACCGGCCGTTCCTACGCCGTTGACGGCCTCTGCCTCGTCCACCCCGATCCGGCGGTGCGGGAAAAGGCCGCCGACCGGCTGATCGACTTTGTCGAACTGGCGGCTGCTTTCCGGGCCGACGTCCTGATCGGTCGGATGAAGGGGGACATTCCGGCCGCCGCCCGCGCCGCCGACTACGAGGACATGCTGGCGGACGGCCTGCGCCCGGCCGGAGAAGCGGCCCGCGATGCCGGCGTCAACCTGGTCCTCGAAGCGATCAACCGCTATGAAAGCAATTACATGAATACCGGCGCCGAAGTCCGCCGTTTTATCCTCGACCACGACCTACCGGCCACCCGGCTTCTCCTCGACGTGTTCCACATGAACATCGAGGAAACGGACATCGTCGCCGCCGTCCGGAAGAACCACGACGTCCTCGGCTATTTCCACATCGCCGACAGTAACCGCCGCCACCCGGGCGCCGGCCATGTCGAAGTGGCGACCATCCTCCGGACCCTGCTGGCAGTCGGCTACGACGGCGTGATCAGCCTTGAATGCCTGCCGGAACCGGACGGCGACGCCGCCCTCGTACAAACCATGGTGCACGTAATGGCCGTCATGTAACCGCGTTTTGTCGCCCTCTCACAACCTCGTCACGATTGGAGTGAACCATGTCCGCAGAGGAAACGCCTCTTCAACAAACCGCCCGTCTTGGCCGCACCGATTTCTGGAACGACTCCTGTTCCGTCCGCGAACTCGAATACGCCATCCGGAACGGCGCCGTCGGCGCCACCACCAACCCGGCCATCGTCCTTGCCGTTCTCAAGGCGGAAATGGCGTTGTGGCGCTCTTTTCTGGAGAATTTGCCCCGCGAATATCCGGAAGCCGGCGAAGACGATCTGGCCTGGAAGCTTATCGAGGCGATGGCTGTCAAAGGCGCGGAAATGCTCCTCCCCATTCACCAACGGGAGAAAGGCCGTAAGGGATTTCTCTCCATCCAGACGAACGCGAAATACTACCGGAACGCCAGCCGCATCGTCGAACAGGCGGTTCACTTCAGCCGCCTCGCCGCGAACATTCAGGTGAAGATTCCGGCCACCGCCTCGGGCATCCAGGCAATAGCGGAAGCGACCTACCGGGGCGTCGGCATCAACGCCACGGTCAGCTTCACCGTTCCCCAGGCCCTGGCCGTGGCGGAGGCGGTGGAACAAGGCCTTAAACGGCGGGAGGCCGAGGGCTTGCCGGTCGACGGGTTGAGGTCGGTCTGCACCATCATGGTCGGCCGCACCGACGACTGGATAAAACAGGCAGTCGCCGCCGCCGGTACCCTTATCGATCCGGAATGTTTGGAATGGGCCGGCGTGGCCGTGGCGAAACGGGCCTACCGCCTGTACCGGGAACGCGGATACCGGACGCGGCTCCTTTTCGGCGCGCTCCGGAACCACTACCACTGGAGCGAATTCCTCGGCGGCGACGTCGTCCTCACGATTCCCCACCTCTGGCAAAAGCGGATTAACGCGGGTGACATTCCGGTAACGAACCGAATGGACAAACCGGTCAATCAGGCCTATGTCGACACCCTTCTCGACCACGTTCCCGATTTTAGAAAAGCGTATCTGGACGACGGCATGACGGTCGACGACTTCGACAACTATGGCGCCACCAGGGTAACGCTTCGCTCCTTCCTCGAAAGTTACGACAACCTCGTCGCCATCGTCCGGGACTTCGTCACCGCCCGGCCGGCGCCTGAAAAAAGGAGGCAACCACATGCAAAAAACGAAATGGTTCGCGGCGGCGGAAGACCCGTCCATATTCTTCGAAGACACCCCGGTCGGCCGCCTGAAGAAAGCGGTCTGGGACGCCTCCCCGGCGGAAATCGACGCCATTCTGGACGACTACGCCATCCCCTCGCCGTCCGAACTCGGTCAACCCGGAACCTATATCCAGAACACGCCCCGGGAGGACGTCGTGGAAAAGCGCCGGAAAAACGACATCGTCCTCGTGCCTCTCGGCTGCACGGAAAACCACGGCATGCACGCGAACTCGGGCCTCGACACGTTCAACTCCACCATGATCGCCGAAGGCGTGCGCCGCCACACCGCGAAACACGGCTGGGAAGTCAACCTCGCTTTCCCGCCCCTGAATTACGGCGGCCATCCCTACCACCATATCGGCATGCCGGGCACGGTAATCATGCCGGACGAAGTGGTGAGGGAGACGCTGGTCTACACGATGGCCGGATTGTGGAACGACGGATTCCGGAAAATCATTTTCATCAACAACCACGGCCAGACCTGGAACATCGAGGGAGCAATCCAGGATTTCTGCAAGCGCTACCAGTTGCCCGGCATCTACCGTCTGGCGGAATGGCACCGCGCGGTCAGGGAATTCTTCGTCCCGGTCGAGCGGCCGGACAGCCTGGAAACGCATTTCGTCCACGCCGATGAAGCCGAAACGTCTGTCGGGCTTCTCATGTTCGGCGACATGATCAAGATGAGCGCCGTCAAGGATGCCTGGGGCGAAAGCTTCCTGCCGGACGGCTGGATTGACCGGTCCTGCGACACCCTGCGGCGCGGCGCCACCTGGGCGCAAAGCCAGGGCCACAACGCCATCGAACTGAAGTCGACGCCCGGAGGCGTTGTCGGCACGCCGTCCATTTCCACAGCGGCCAAAGGCAAACGGCCCATCGCCGCCGTTCTCAAATACCTGACCCTGCTCTGCCGGGAAATTCTCGATGCCTATCCTGCCGGAACGGTCCCCGATCCGGAAAAGTTCACCATGCGCACCCGGGCCGAACTGGAGCCATTCCTGAAGGAACCCTTAAGTCCCGGCTGGAAACCGATAGACGCCCTGCCGAGGCTCGGCCTTTACGAAAAGTTGTAGAACGCGATCTGAAAACCGAAACACGACGCAATACTTCCGCCGCGTGGCGGAGAGAAGCTTTCCGTCTTTCAAGGAGAATACCATGAAACACCGCATTTTGTACCGGCTCCTCGCGAGTCTCGCGCTGTTCGCGGTAACCGTCCATTCGGGAATGGCCCGGTCCGGCGAGGTGACCGGGAAGGACATCCACGTCGGCATCATTATGAAGTCGTACGACGAATTCCAGAACGTGGTCATTGAGGGCGCGGAGGCGGCGGCGCGGGAAATCGGCGCCTCCTTCATCGCCAACGCCCCGACGCCGAAACCGGCGCCGCCAAACAGGTCGAAATGATTGAAAATATGGTGACGAACGGCGTCAACGTCCTCCTCATTGCGCCGACCCTGATGGACACGGTGCGGGGCCCCCTGGAAAGCGCCGTCGACCGCGGCGTCAAAGTCATCTTCGTCGACTACTCGGATTACGAAGCGTTTCCGAAAGTCACCACCTGTGTCGGCACCGGCAATTACGAAGCGGCCAGAACGATTGCCGATTTCTTCGTGAAGAACTTCTTCCCCGATCCGAAAAATACGCGGGTCGCCATCGTCCGGGGCATGCTCGGCGTTGAGAGCCACGAACTCCGCACCCGGGGATTCACCGAAATTCTCAATGCCGCCGGCGTACAGATTCTTGATGTTCAAGACGCTGACTCAAACGCCGACAAGGCCGCCACCTATGTCGAGAACTGGATTCAGAAATACGGCGTCGACGGCATCGACGCCATCATGTCCGGCTCCGACCCGATGACCCTCGGCATCCTCTCCGCCGTCGAAAACGCCGACGCCCTCGGCAAAATAAAGATTCACGGCTTCGACGGTTTCCAGGCGGTCATTCAGGCCGTCGGCGAAGGAAAGATTACCTTCTCCGGCGCCCAGAAGCCGTACAAAATCGGCTACGACGCCGTCATGCGCGGCCTCGACGCGATGCAGGGAAAACCGGTCGAGAAATACTACGATCCGGGCGTCGACCTCATTACCCGGGAAAACTACAAGGATTTTCTTAATTAGAATTTCTATAAACGCGGTTCATCCAGCGACCGATTCAAAAATCAAATCGCAACGCAGGGGAAAAGGCGGCCGCGTCCACAAACGGTCCGGTTACCGGACGCGGCCGACCGGAGGCGAAAGGAGAGGACGATGGGAAAAACAGTCGCGGAATTGAAGGACATCGTCAAGGTGTTCCCCGGCGTCGTCGCCCTTCGGAATATGTCCCTTCAACTGAGGGCCGGCGAAATCCACGGCCTGGTCGGGGAAAACGGCGCCGGCAAGTCGACCCTTATCAAGGTTCTCACCGGCGTCCATGCGCCCGACGCCGGCACCGTCGTCGTGGACGGTGCGCCGGTCTGTTTTGAAAACCCGCTCGACGCCAAACGCCGGGGCGTCTCCTGCGTCTATCAGGAATTGAACATCGTCCGGGACATGTCCGTCGCCGACAACCTGTTTCTCGGCAGCCCGCTGCGCCGCCCGAACTCCCGCTTCCTCGACCACGCCGCCATGCGCGCCCAAACCCGGGAAATCATGGGAAGGATGAACCAGGACATCGACCCGGCGAAAAAATGCGGCCTCCTCGGAATGGGCCAGCAGCAGATGGTGGAAATCGGCAAGGCCGTTCTGCAACGGGCCAAACTTCTTATCCTCGACGAACCGACGTCCAGCCTCGGGGAACAGGAGGTGCGGGAACTGTTCGCCATTCTCAAGCAACTCCGGGACGACGGCCTCGCCATCCTCTACGTCTCGCACCGCCTCGAAGAACTATTCGAACTGTGCGACGTCGTGACCGTGATGCGGGACGCCAGGCACATCGTCACCGCGCCTGTCCGCGACCTCGACCGGGACGCCATCATCAGCCACATGGTCGGCCGGCCCCTCGACAATCTTTATCCGAAACAGCCCGCCGCGCCGGGCGACGTGGCCCTCCGGGTCGACCGTCTCGGCAGCTTCGGCGTCTACAAGGACATCAGCTTCACCGCCCGCCGCGGCGAAATTCTCGGTTTCGCCGGACTCATCGGCGCCGGCCGGACCGAACTGTTCCGGGGCGTGTTCGGCGCCGATCCGGTTGACGAAGGGGAAGTCGCGGTCAATGGCGCCGCCGTTCCCGTTCGAAGTCCGAAGGCGGCGATTCGGAACGGCATCGCCCTCCTGACGGAAGACCGGAAGGCCCAGGGTCTCATTCTCAGCCAGTCCGTAAACCGGAACATCGCCCTCGTCACCCTTGATAAACTGAGGAAAGGGCCATTTCTCGATTCGCGGCGCATGGCCGCCCGCTCAAGCGAATCGGTGAGAAAACTAAACATCAAGACCCCGTCCATCCGCGAACCGGTCAGTCAACTCAGCGGCGGCAACCAGCAGAAGGTCGTCATCGGCAAGTGGACCAGCGCCGACATGGACATCTACATTTTCGACGAGCCGACCCGCGGCATCGACGTCGGCGCCAAGGTCGAGGTCTACAACGTCATGAATGCCCTGGTCCGGGACGGCAAGTGCGTCATCATGATCTCGTCCGAACTGCCGGAGCTTCTCGGCATGTGCGACCGGATAATCGTCATGCGAAAGGGCCGGATCACCGCCCGGGTCAACCGGGGCGACGACCGCTTCAATCAAGAAGACATCATGAAGGCAGCTTGGGGAGGAGTGATTCAATCATGAATACAATCAGGCAAAAACTCGGGAACTCCCTGTCCACATCCTTCGGGCCGCTCCTTGCCCTCATTCTCCTCGTCGTCGTCCTGTCCTGCATCTCCGGGCGTTTTCTCCGGTACGACAACACGATGAACGTTCTCAGGCAGTCGTCCATCAACGCCCTGGTGGCGCTCGGCATGTTGTTCGTCCTCCTGACGGGCGGCATCGACCTGTCGGTCGGGTCCACCATCGCCGTATCGGCCTGCGTCATGGGCGCCCTTATGAAAAAGGGCGTCGGCAACCCGGTCGTCCTCGTCGCCGCCGGCCTCGTTTGCGGGCTGGTGGTCGGCGTTCTGAACGGTCTGTTGTTCACGAAGGCTAAACTGCCGCACCCGTTTGTCTCCACTCTCGGGATGATGATGATCCTTCGGGGCTTCGCCCTCGTCATTACGGGCGCCCGGCCGATAGTCGGTTTTCCGCCGTCCGTCTACTGGCTCGGCAAGGCGAACGTCATGGGCGTTCCGGCCTGTTTCATCCTGGTTCTGGCGGTGGGCGCCGTCGCCTCCGTCATCCTCAACCACACCGCCCTCGGTCAACAAATCTACGCCGTCGGCGGCAACAAGGAAGCGGCCCGCCTCGCCGGCATCGACGTCGACCGCACCATAAACGTCGTCTATATTTTCTCAAGCTTCATGGCCGCCCTGGCCGGCATTGTTCTCCTCGGCCGCATCAGCACCGCCTACGCCCTGTCCGGCGACAAGTACGAAATGGACGCCATCGCCGCCTGCGTCATCGGCGGCGCCTCATTCAACGGCGGCGTCGGCACCGTGTCCGGAACCCTCATCGGCGCCCTCCTCATCGGCGTTCTCCGGAACGACCTCAATCTCCTCGGCGCCCAATCCGACGTAACGCAAATGGTCATCGGCGCCGTCATCATCCTCGCCGTCTTCATAGACGTCATGCGCGGCCGTACCGCCTACAACATCGGCCGTCACGAACAGGCCAGGGCCATGGCGGCGGAGGAAGCCAGGCATGCCGCCGAATAGGAGAAACGAAGGTGCTCTTCACCACCCGTCGCCGCCGTGAATGTCGTGCCGACGGCGATCAGAAAATCCGGTAATGCCTCGAATAACGCCGCCACGCGGGAGGGAATGAACCCATGCTGAAATTCGCCCTGTCCGGTACCAATCCGAAATTCTACGAAAAATTCGCACTGCCCGAAGTCTGCCGCTTTATCCGGTCCATCGGCCTCGACGCCATCGAACTGGTCGACGCCAACATCGAACCGATCGCGGACGCCCGCCGTGAGGTCGGCGTCTGGTCGAACCTCGATATCGAAAAAGCGCGACGAACGCTCGTGGACGAACGGGTGAAAGCGCCCGTCCTCCAGTTCCGGTTCGCCTTCAATACGGATCGCGGCGGCGAAGTCGACACCCACGTCGCCGAGTTCAAATCCTGCATCGACGCCGCCGCCGTCCTCGGGGCCGGAAGAGTGCTGCATTATCTCTGCTACAGCGCCTTCGACCGGCTCGACATGGACCTTGTCCACCGCTATTGCGACGAACCGCTCCGCTACGCCAGGGAAAAAGGCATAGTTCTCGTCATGGAAAACGAGTTTGAAAATCCCGCCAATCAATTGCCGGAAAAAATGCTCGCCATCATGGAAGAATTCGACGACCCGTTTTTCCTCACGAACTACGACGCTCCGAACTACCAAATGGCCGGCGCCGAAGGCTATCCCTATGCCTATAATCTCCTAAAAACCTACATCGGCTACGCGCACCTCAAGAACGTCTGCGTGTTCGACCCCCGGTTCTTCGACCCCCGGTACGAAATCGGCCACACCATCACCGGCGGCATTTATGCCGGAAAACCCATCGCCTTCGTCCCCGCCTTCGACGGCGTCGTCAACATTCCCGCCGTCCTCGACCGTCTCATCGCCGACGGCTACGACGGCTATGTGACGTTCGAGCCGCACGCCGAGCTCGGGCTGGCGATGGAAGATATCCAGCGCGACATGGCGAAGCTGCGGCGTCTCGGCTATGCCTGAAAGCGCGGTGAAAGGCGGCTCCAAAAGGAGGCAGGAAATGATCAAAGTATCCATGCGCATCGACTACACGCTTGAAAACCGTTCCCTCGAGGATCAGATCCGCCTGGCCGCCGACGCCGGCGCGGACGCGGTGGAGACCGGCGAATTGAAAGGCTACGACTGCCGAAAAGCGGCCGCCGTCGCGGCCCGGTGCGGCATCAGCTTCGTTGCCTGCGGTTTCTACGACATCTGGAACGCCCGGGTAGGCGCGCCGTTCGCGGCGATTCGGGACAACCTGGACAAAACAATCGCCTGCGCGAAAGAGCTCGGCTGCACCCGTCTCCTTTCCCTCGCCATCGATTCGACGGAACGCGGCCCCGCCGGACAGGACGCGTTCTTACGAAACGTCGAACCGGTTGTCCGCCGTTGTGAAGACCACGGCATGACGCTCGTTTTTGAATCCCACAGCACCAAATACCCGAACCCCCTCGTCGACATGTCCCGCTATTTTCTGGACACCTCCCGCCTCGCCTGCGACCTCATCCAACGCCTCGGGAGCGACAACGTCCGCCTCCTCTTCGACTTCTACCACATCCAGTCGATGGAGGGGGACATCATGATGAAACTGAAAGCGAACATCGACCTTATCTGTCATTTCCACATCGCCGGCGTGCCGGACCGGGACGAACCCATGAACGGCGAACTGCATTATCCGAACCTCGTCCGCCTCGCCACCGCTCTCGGCTACGACGGCTATTTCGGCCTCGAATACTTCCCGACCGACAAGGACGACCTCGCCGCCCTGGCCGCCGCCGTCGCCTACATCAAGTCCGCTTGAACGGGAGATTCGGAAGGGAAGCGGAATCTATACACGGCATCGCGCCGGTGACAACCGCCTTTGACTGGAGTACCACAATGGCAACCGACAACCTGACAGCCGCGCTTTTCGGCGCCGGAACCATTGCCCGCATGCAGGCCGGTTTTATTCGGGAACACCCGAACCTCCGCCTGAAATACATTTATGACGTACGACACGATGCCGCCCGGGCCCTGGCCTTCCAGCACGGCGCCACCGCCGTCGACGACCCGGACATCGCCCTTGCCGACGCCGGCGTCGACCTGGCATTTATCTGCACCTCAACCGCCAGCCATGCCGATCTCATTGTCCGCGCCGCCCGGGCCGGGAAACGGGTCTATTGCGAAAAACCCGTTGCCGACGATCTGGCGAGCGCCCTCGCCTGCCGGGACGCCGTCCGGGACATGGCGGACCGAATCCATATCGGCTTCAACCGCCGCTGGGATCCGAACAACGTCCATCTCCACCGGTCGCTGACGACGCGGGAGGTGGGCGATCTGGAAATGCTTTTCATCACCAGCCGGGATGTTGTCCAGCTTGGCCGCGACTACCTCGCCACCTCCGGCGGAATTTTCCGCGACGTCACCGTCCACGATTTCGACCTGGCGCGGCATTTTCTCCAGATCCACGGGGACGACGTCGCCGAACTCCACGCCTACGGAAGCAGACTTTTCCACCCTGTTCTTCAGGAACTGGACCGCGACTACGACACGGCGGTCGTTACGCTCCGGTCGACCCGGGGCGTCCTCTGCACCCTGAACACTTCGCGCCGGTCCGCCTACGGCTACGACCAGCGCATCGAACTGTTCTGTTCGGACGGGATGCTCGTGTCGACGAGCCAGAAGGTGGACGGCGTGGAAACGTATACCGGAAAATTTACCGAGGCCGCGTCGCCGTACGTGTATTCGTTTGTCGAACGGTACCGCCAGGCTTTCCGCGACCAACTCCGTTCCTTTGTCGCCGCCGCCCGGGAAAACCGGCCCGTCGACCTGAACATCAACGAAG
>JAJQFC010000064.1 GCA_021201355.1 Planctomycetaceae bacterium
CGCCACCGCCCCGTTCCCGCCCTTCCCCGAACGCACCGTCACCGGCGTTTCACCGACAACTTCCATAATAAGATCTTTCATAACTGGTATCATCGTTGGAGACGAGGGAAGGACGACAAACAGGTTTAATGTACGCCCGGAAGTTTTGGGCGCAGAGTACGCCGATTCGGAGTCGTCGAAGAAAACGGCGGCGGGACGGCGTAAAGGTTCCTGCCGTTCAATCCTTCGTCAGCCACAGGCGCCAGACCATTTTGAAAAACCGCACCGTATCCCGCATCGGGTTGATGGCGCTCACTTCGTCGCCGTAGACTGTCGTAATCGGCACCGAAGCGATACGGAACCCCTTCCGTCCCATCTTGACAATCATCTCGCCTTCGAAATCGAAATTCCGCGTCTGGAGGCAGACATTTTGCCAGGCGTTTTTCCCGACCAGGCGGTAGCCGCACTGGGTGTCCGGGACCGACACCCCGGCGAGGCGGCTTAAAATCCAGCTCGTCACCCGGTTGGTCCAGCGCCGGGCGAACGGCATGTCCCGGACGTCCGCCATCCGGTTCCCGACGACGAGGTCTGCCCCGGCGGCGGCTTCAAGGAAACGGGGAATTTCCGCCGGCAAATGCTGCCCGTCCGCATCGAGGCAGAGGGCGGCGTCATAGCCGTTTTCGAACAGGTGGTTCAGCCCCCGGACGAGGGTGTCGCCCTTCCCAAGGTTCTCCTGATTGACAAGGACGGTGGCGCCGGCTTCCCGGGCGATGTCGGCGGTCCGGTCGGGGGATCCGTCGTCGATGACGAGCACGTCCTGGAGATATGCCTTGGTTTCGCGGACGACCTGTCCAAGATGTTTTTCTTCGCGATAGGCTGGAATCAATGCCGCTATTTTCATATGCCCTTTCGACCGGCGGGAGCGCCGGGAAGTAGAGGTAGTGGTCGGAAATCGACGTGGCGGCGATTTCCTTTCAGGAAGCATCCGGGCGTGACAGAACCACGCTGCCGAATACCTTCCAAAACGCCTCCCACACCCTGCCCGGTCTGACAAAAACACGGGGCCAACCATTATTGACGGTCGGCCCCGAATTATCAAGAAATTTACCCGGACTGTCCGGTGACGACACCGTCCTACTCGCCGTACACGCCGTCTTCCGTAATAGTGACCTTCATCTCGCCGGAGTTGGCCCGAAGATCCGTCGCATACATCCCGCCGCCGAAGGTCGGCAAGGCCGAGAACGTCCCCGGATTTTCCGCCCGGAACCGGTAGGCCAGCGTATGCGTTCCCCGGCGAAGATTCTGGATAAACAGGACAACCTTGTCGTCCCGGTACTCAACATAGGCTCCAAGCCCGTTCGAGTACCGGTACCCGGAGCGTATTTCCACCGCTTCCAGCCCGGCCGCCTTCATGTCTTCGAGGACGATATACTCATAATCATTCCGGGCTGTTATCGTCAGTTCGACCTCGACCAGATCGCCCGATCGCACCGACCGGTCAGAAGCGCCGTCCGAGGTGTCCGTAACGTCCGCGTTGTCAGAACCGTCAGAAGTGTCCGAAACATCTGAAGCGTCTGAGGCGTCAGAAGTATCAGAAGCGTTTGAAACGTCCGAAGTGTCCGAAGCATCCGCACTGCCCGCTTCGCCAGCACCGTCAACCCGAACGCCGTCCGCACTCCCGGCAACGTTCTCGCCGTCCGCGTCGAACGGACTGCGAAGCCGTTCCCGCCGGTAGTGTTCAATCCGCCCGTCCCGGGCCATGCCGCCGGCTTCCGGCATATCCGTCGTCCGGTCGTCCCGGACCAGACGGTAAAACGTCCGCTCCACCGCCAGATCGCCGCCCGCCGCCGGAATCGGATCCTCCAGGCTGAACAGCCGCAGGCTGCCGCCGTAATAAAGGTTGCCGGTCCCAGTCCGGACGAGGCGGATGGTGTGTTCTCCCGCGTCGACGGCGAGGCCGTCAAGGCTGAACCGCTCGACCCCGAGGGCGTTTTCCGCCGTGAACCGGCGTTCAAGCACCAGTTCGTCGTCAAGGTAGACCGCCACGCCGAAGTCCGGTTTGGCTTCACCCGACGCCACCGAGTAGTCGGTCAGCGCCTCGATAGCGTAGGCGGTGTCCCGGGTCGACTTCCAGTACGACCCGTTTTTCCGGTTTTCCATCAGGTACTTGGCGACCCCGGACGCCACCGCCCCTTTCGGTTCGGCCAGCGCCAGGTACTTCAGATACCACGCCTGCGTCTCGACCGCGTCGTTGTACCAGTACCACCAGCCCCGGTTCGCCGTCTCGAGCCAGGCCGTGCCGGACTGCTCGTCGGTCCGCAGGTACTGCCGGAGGTTCCGGTCGACGGTTTGGAGGGCGTTCGTCGCCTTTTCGATATGGAGGGCGATGGCGAACATGGCAAGGCCCGATTGGCTCAGTTTAAGCCTGTCCCGGTAGAGGAAGTCCCGCATGTCCGGGTCGAGCGGCTGGCGCCCGTTCTTCGCCAGGATCATATAGGTAAACGCGTCCAGGTCGTCCGCCGCCGGCTTGGCCCGTTCGACGAGGAGGTCGTCCGCCGCGTCCGGGTCGATTTTCAGCCTGGCGATTTCGGTGGCCTGCCTGGCCCGGAGCCAGTCGATACCCCGGTCGAGAAGCCCGTGCGGCAACGGAACGCCGTTGTCCCGCGCGGTCAGAAGGCCGTAGACGACCACCGCCGTGGTGTGGGGCCAGCTCCGTTCCCCGACGCCGGAGAACCAGCCCCAGCCGCCGTCCGGGTTCTGCATCGAGGCGAGGCGTTCGACCCCGGCCTTGACCATGGCGGCGAGTTCGGCGTCGTCAAACACCGCGTTCGCGGCCCGCTTTCCTTTTGGATCGGAGAAGGTTTTCTTCCACGCCTCCGCTTCCGGCGTGTCGCCGGGCGCATTGTCAATCCTGAACTGCGCCGCCGCCAGATCGGCCCCGGACGCTTCCAGGAATCGCCGCGCCATTACCACCGGAAGGAACCGGTTCAGCGTCTGTTCGGTACAGCCGTACGGATATTCAATAAGGAACGGAAGGGCGTCGAGGACGGCCCCGGCCACATTCGCGGAGAACGACACTTCGAGCCGCGACTGATCCGGCAACCGCTCTTCCGGAACGGTCAGGGGAACGACCGCCTCCGTCGCCTCGCCCCGGACCACCCCGCCAAACGTCGCCACCCGCCTGGACCCGTGGACGACGACCGGCACGATGACCTCCGCCGCATCGGACTCCTCGTCCGTCAGGAGCTTCATGACGACCCGCGCCTCCCCGGGCCGCCGGGCCCGGACCAGCCAGTCGACCCGTTGTTCGCCGCCGGCCGCCAGGTCGACGTCCCGGACAAGCGACTCCCGGTCCGCCGCTTCGAGAAGCCCGCCTTCAAGAACCAGTTCCGCCCGCGCCCGCTTGGCCCGGGGCAGGTAATTATGGAGGGTGGCGGAAAGAATGACCTCGTCCTTCTGGGTGAGGAATCGTGGCGTCGCCGGCCGGACGATGACGTTCTTCTTCGTCTCCACCCGCGCTTCGCCCTGCCCGACCCGCGTCTCCGTGGACATGGTCCACACCCGCGCCCGCCAGGCGGTGAGGTTTTCCGGCATGGCGAAGGTTATCGTCGCGACGCCGTTGTCGTCCGTCACGACGGTCCCGGACCAGAACGCCGTATCCGCGAACTCCGACCGCACCGTCGTCTCGGCAAACTGCCCGCCCGCCGCCGCGTTCGCCGCGCCGCCGGTGGCCGGGGCCATTTCCTGCCGTGGCGCCATGTCCTGCGCCATCGCCATTGCCGGCGCCGGCGCCGGTACGGCGACGGAGTTTTCGGCGCTCATGGGCATTGCCGCCATCGGCGCCTCTTCCATCGCCTTCAACCGGTTGAACGTGGACCGGGCCCGCCGCGACCCGGCGTTGGCGGCGTCCAGCCTGCCGTTCACCAACACGCCGCCGTCGGAATAGTTCGCCTCGTCGACGCCGAACACGCCAATCGGTTCCCACTGCCGGTCATCCCGCTTCGAGACGGAATAGGCCGGCCGCGACAGGGAATCGCTCTTTTCACCGTTGTTGTACCGCTTCCACTGCCAGAACGCCGACCGGATATCCTGCGGCCCGGCGCCGCCGGCGATATAGTCGACCGACCGGTCGTACACCGACACCGCCACCTGCCCGACAACCGGTTCACCCTCCGCATCGCTGACGCGAATGGTGAACGACGCCTCGCCGCCCGGCGCATACGTTTCATGATCGGGCGTCACCTCCACGGTCAGCGCCTTGTCCGCCGGCGGCACGAAAATTTCCCGCGTCTCGACGTAGACCCGCCCTTCGAACACCGTCACCGCCTCGCAGAAGAAGTTCGGCTGATCGGCCCTGGCGATATCCGTCTCCCAGAGGTGGTGCCCGTTTTCGAGACGGACAACTTCCGGACGGAAATAGTTCGCGCTGCCGCCCGGCGTCGCCACGCCGTTCCGTTCCGCCCGGGAGAGAAGGACGACGACGCCATTTTCGTTCTCCGACCGCAGCGCCAGCCTGAGCGTTTCACCCGGCCGGTACTCGTACTTTTCCGGCACCAGTTCGAGCGCCGCGAAGCGGAAATCCCCGTCGCCCGGTTCGCCCCGCACGGTCAGGAGCGTCCCGCCCGTCACCCGGTTTCCGTCCGCGTCCGCCAGTTCGACGGCGAGGCGGTATTGCCCGGCCTTCGCCACCGGAAAGGACAGCGTCCCCCGGCCGTCCGCGCCGGTCGTTACCGGATACGTCGCGGCGACCGATTCCGTCGGCACGCCGCCGGCCGAGTAGGTAATGGAATACAGTGTCCCCGTGCCTTCGGCCGTCACCGCCCCGCCCTGCGGCAGCACCGCCGCGAACGAGGCCGTCACTTCCTGCCCGGCCCGGTAGAATCCCCGGTTGGCCCAGACGTTGACGGCGAACGGCTTCCGCGCCGCCACCACCGTGCCGGTTCCGGATATGACCCGGCGGCTGGCGTCGGTGACGTCGACGCTGATTTCGTAGTTATGGTCCTGGTTTCCGAACAGTTCCTTGGCGGCGGCCGTGTCCAGGGTCAGCCGGAACACCCCGTCCGCGTCGAGGGCGCCTTCGCCGTCGGCGACGATTTCCGGCTGCGAATACGGCACCGGCCGCCCCGGCCGCCCCGGCAGTCCCGGCGCCGGCAATCGCCAGTCGTTCCAGCCCGGATACCATGAATAGTCGTACTGCCTGAGCCAGGCGCCTTCGCCGTAGAGCCAGTCCCAGCGCCACGGCGGCGTCCAGGTCGACTCCCGCGCCGTCCGGACGACCTTGTACGCCACTGTCCCGTTCGCCACCGGCGCGCCGTGGTAGTACGTCGCCCGCACCTTGACCTGGACGGCATCGCCGAGGAGAAGCGCCTTGTCCGGCGTCTCGACAGTCACTTCGAATTCCGGCTTCCGGTATTCCTCGAGGCGGAACCCGACTGCGCCCCGGTCTGTCTGTATCGAATAATAGCCGAGGGGCGCGTCCTTCCCGAGGGTGAAGGCGTCGTCGGCCCCGCCCCATTCGTCCGTGGTCAGGGTCTTTTCATAGACCTTTTCCCCGCGCGGATTATAGACGGTGACCGGCACCGGGAGGTTGTCGGCCCGGACCGGATTCCGGCCGTAGGTGGCGTGGCCGATCCAGGCCTTGAAGCGGACCGCATCCCCCGGACGGTACGCCGGCCGGTCGGTGAGGAGATACGCCTGCGGCTGGCTTTCCGTTTCGGCGGGCGGATTCATCGCCCACATCGGGTCGAACCCGAGATAGGCCATCCGCCCGTCGTCCGTAGTGGCGATGGTGAGCCATTCCTTACTGTCGAGGCGGTCGCCGGGGATGACGGCGATGCCTTCGGTGTCGGTCCGTTCGGCGAATTCGTCGGTGACGAAGCGCCGACGCTCGCCGTCCCACAGGTTCGCGAAGCCGTGGAACGACAGGCTTGCCCCGGGCACCAGTTCGCCGGACGCGGCGTCGGCGACGAAATAGACCCGCTGCGTCCCGGTGGCGACCCGGACCAGCGCCAGGTCGTTTATCCAGAGGACGACCCGGCTGGTATTCCCGTCTACCATCGTCGCCTCGACCAGATAGCACCCGGCCTGGTTGAACGGCAGTTCCACCGCCACCCGCCGGGAATAGTGATTTGGCAGCGGATCGAGTTTGACATCCCATTCCGCCACGGTGGCGCCGACGTACTTGTCCTCGTCCGCCTCCACCACCCGGCGTCCGAGCATGGCCGGCTGCCGCAGGCTGTAGTTCTGGTACAGGCTGTCGTCGCCCTGTTTCATCCGGAGGACGACGTCATTGAGGAGTTGCCGTTCATTGAGGCGGCGGGCGCGGAAATGGACCGCTTTCCCGTTCCGGAACAGGTAGGAGAGGCTGGTTGTCTTCCCGGCCGGAGCCACCGGACCCGGTTCGAGAGCCCCGACATTGCCTTCGATGCGCCGTAACGCCTCTTCCGCATCAGGTACGCGTTTTTCCGCCGGATATTTCGCCCGTTCCCGCCACATTTCGGCGGCGCGGTCGTACTGCTGGCGGTTTTCGTAGACAATGGCCAACAGGTGTATCGCGTCCGCCCGCTCCGTCGCGTCCCCGTCCCGGCGGACCGCCTGGAGAAGCCGGATAAAGTTGTACTCGTCCGGCATCGTGAACCGTTTCAGGCCGGTCGCCAGCCTGGCAATCGTTTCCGTGTCCTTGAGCGTCCTCACCGCGAACGGCCCGGTCGCCGCCACCGCGTCGTCGTTCTCTGCCAGGTACGACCCGGACCGCATCGACTGGACGCCGAACTGCCACCAGAGAAACCGGGCGAAAACGAGATCCCGGCCGCCAACGTCGCCGTGGGCCGCCATCTGTTCGAGAGCCCAGCGCCAGCGTTCGCCGTCCGTGGCCGCGTCGGCCCAGGACGACGGAACGGCGTGGTAGACAGGCGTTCCGTCCGGATTCACCGGCGCATTCCGGGACGGATACATGTACAGCCGCGGCGCGTCGTCGTAGAGGAGCGGGTCGGACAGGTCTGTCAGGGCGGTGAGGCGCCAGACATGGTCGGCGTCCCGCCCGAACAGGATAACGTCCGCGAGGAGCCGGTAGTATCCGGCCCGTTCCGCCGCGTCGGCCGGATCGAAGGCGTTATTGAGATGGACCTGCGCCCTGATGAGCCGGTTGATGTTTTCCACCCGGATCCGTTCCGGATTCCGCTGGTTCGGGCCCGGCCAGGGAAAGCTCCGCATCCGGTTCCACACGGTGGCGACAGCCATCTGCACCCGCCAGCTCGATTGCCAGGCCGTGTCGACCGCGTCGATGATTGCCGTCGCCCTGTCCTGATCCCGGAGGTTCAGGAACGACCACACGGCGTACTCGAGATCGGCGGCGGCGTCTTTCGGTCGGGCCTCCGGATCGACGGCCAGCCGGGAAAACGCCTCCCCGGCCTCGGCGAAAAATCCCTTCTCGTACATCTCGCGGGCGGCGGCCCGGCCGACCGGCTGATCCGCCGGTGCGGTGTCGTCGGCTCCGTCGGCCCGGCCGTACACGGCCAGAAGCGACGCGGCGACGGCCAGGGCGATTACGAGTTTCGGCAGCATGTCGTCTCCTCTATGTGAGCGAAAGAAATCTCCAATGGAAGCGTATACCTCGACGGGATTCCCACCCCTATAAACGGCGGCACGCCCGTTCCGGGTCAAAAATTTTCCCGGGATTTCCCGCGGTTTCTTCCGGCCGCAGCGTCGGCCAGCCGGCCGGCCCGACCCCGACGCAGCCACCGGCCCGCCGCCGGCAGCGCTCATCCGGACCTCGGCGCGACGCCCCGCCACCCTCTTTTACCAGTCCTACTGAACTCCTTCCAACCACAACGCCACCGCCTGCACCACGTTCTCCGGCGCGATAACCGCCAGCCTTTCCGTCGCCGGACTGTACGCCAACCCGCACACCGCGTCCCGCCACACCGACGGAAACACTTCGCGGCGGATGGCGGCCGTCAGGGCGGCGGCGTCGCCGAATTGTCGGACCGCCGCCCGGACGGAAAACCCGGCCACGGCCAGCCCTTCCCAAAAGAATTCGCGGCTCCTGCCGTCTGTCTCGAACGTCCCGTCCTCTCCCGGCTCGAACACGACGCCGCCGTCGGCGATGAATACCCGCTTCCCGAGGCCGCGTTCCCGCGCCAGCACGTCGGTGACGCGCCCGAAGGTGTAGCGGTCGATGTCCGGCGGCAGCGGCTTGACCATTTCCGCCGGCGGCGTCACCAGCATGACGGCGACCCCGGCCTGATCGGCGACGTCCGAAAGGATGGTCTTCAGATCGCTTCCCCGTGGCGACGCCAGCGTCCGCCCGAGAAGGCTTTCCCAATCGCCCGACAACGGCCTGGCCCGCGCGGCGAAGGCGGCCGGCCGGACGGGATTCGGCGGATAGTCGCCGTTCGCGCCCTGAAGGCAGGCGACGGCCCGCTCCAGATAATCGCCAAGGACCGGCGGCAGCAGGGCCAGCGCCCGGAGGGCGTTGGTGTCGTCCGGGAGGGGATACGGTTCGAGGCCGACGGAATAGTCGCCGGAGAGGAGGGCGAGCGGTTTCAGGAGTTCGGCGAGGAGCTTTCGCGTGTCGTCGGCCGGCAGTCCCGGCCCGGCCAGCGGCCGCAGGCGGAGAAAGCGGAGTTCGCGGGAATCCGCCACCCAGTCGTACCCCCGGGCGAACTGGACGCCGCCGTCCGCCGTGATGCGAAACCGGAGCCCGTAGCGCCGCGCCACCGTCTCGAACACGACGGACAGGGGAACCTGCCCGCTGACCAGGTAGACCGGTTCCCGGACGGGCGAATCCTCCGCGTCCGCGTCGTGAAAGTCGACCCTGACGCCGGTCTGGTAGTGAATCTCCCGCCCCAAATCCTGAACGCTCCCGCCCCAGATCGCCAGATGGACGAGCCGTTCCGCCACCGGCCGTTCCCCGGCCGAAGCGACGCCGAAAACGCCGTTGCCGTGAACCCGCATGCCGTGCGCGGCGATACCAGACGCGATTAAAAAGGCAACAATCACCAGGACGGCCAAGGAAAACACGCCGCGTCGAACTTGGGAAAAAACGCCGAACATCCTAACGCCGAAAGCGATCCCAGCAGCAAAGGTCGTCCGTGCGTGGAAGGTCGTCCGTGCGTTTAAAGCATTACGGGCACCGAAGGCGTTTTGGACACCTAAGGCTTTCCCTGCATTGAAGGTGTTCCGGGCATTGAAGGCGTTTTGAACACCGTAGGCATCCCGCGCACTGAAGGTGTTCCGAACATTGATAGCGTTTTGAACACCGAAGGCTTTCCACGCACTGAAGGCGTTCCGAACATTGGAAGCGTTTTGGACACCGCAGGCATCCCGCGCACTGAAGGTGTTCCAAGCCCTGAAGGCGGTCCCGACACCGGGGGCGTTTACGACGCCGTAAACGCCGACGGCACCGCTTCCCGCAGAGCCGCCGTCTCCACCGCAAACCTCGCCGGCACGGCTAACGGCGCCCGCGCCAGAATCGCCGCCGGCGACGCCGGCCTTCCGCCCCGGCACTGCCCGATCCGCCCTCACCGCTTCAGGTCCTCAAGGAGTTTGGCCGCCGCGTTCCGCAGTTCCGGTTCGTCCGACAGGAGCTGGGCCTGGCGCGCCAGTTCCGCCGCCTCGTCCAGCCGTCCGCCGTCCCCGGCCAGGCGGTACGCCAGTGCGAGCGGCGCCACCGGGTCGTCCGGGAGAAGCGTCCGTACCCGGCGCCAGTGGGCGACATCGGCCGCGGCCGGCGGCGCCGACGGCAGGCGGGACATTTCCCCGTACACGAGAAACGCCAGCCCGGCGATGATGATGACGGACGCGGCATACCCGGTTCGTTTGATAACGGCGACGTGCCGGTTGTGGCGGTCCACCAGGCCCCGGTGCCGTTCGGCCCGGCGGAGAAAATCCACCCGTTCGGCAACGCCCAGAT
>JAJQFC010000189.1:0-4962 GCA_021201355.1 Planctomycetaceae bacterium
ACTACCTCAGCACCAAGAATGACCAGGCCATGTACTTCTACAAATCCTCGGGTTGGGCTGGTAACATCGGCGTCAAGTATGTTCTGCCCTACGGCGTGAATTTCGAAGCGGGCTGGCGTCACGAACAGGTTAAGTATAAGAACCGCGCTGGTGCCGTCAACATTGACGGCCAGAGCTACCACACCAAGGTCAAGACCGACACCATCTATGCTCACCTCGGTTTCAACTTCTAAGCTGAACAACGCATAGCGGTATCGAAAAGAAACTACGGCGAGGCCGGTTCGAAAGAACTGGCCTCGCTTTTTTGCTTTTAGACGTGAGTGCAATTCGCCCAAGTTTTGCGGTCGTCGACACTATTTATGCATAATATGGAATCTTGGGTTTTTCCAAGTTGCCTAAGCGTGGGACTTCCTTTATAGTATAGACTGGTGTCACGACGTAACACGCGTTCCTGACAGATTTTACCAGACATTCGAAACGCGTGGGGAAGGCAGTTTTTGACCTGGGGGTGGCGATGAAAACGCGCAGGCTTCGTTCCGAGGAAATAACACGGCTGGAACAAAACGGCTGTTCCGCCGAAGCGTGGAATGCCATCCGCGTCGATCCGGAGTTTGTCATCGGCGACCTCATCCGGAATGTCGAATTTTCCGGGAATGTCACCCTTGGCACCTTTTCCGGCACCCTGCGATCGTCATTATCTATTCCGGAACGGGCTGGACTCTACTCCTGCCGCCTCCATAACGTCAGCGTGCAGAATAACTGCCGCATCGCCTACGCCACCGTCGCCAATACGGACGTCGGCGAAAACAGCCTTATCACCCACGTCCAGGCCCTGACCCGGACCGGCGATCAGCCGTTCGGGAATGGCGTCTTTGTCCATGTTCTCGCCGAGGACGGCGCCCGGTCCATCCCGATGTGGCGCGGCCTCAGCGCTCAGACGGCGCATTTAGGCTGTTTTTTCAAACACCATTCGGTCGGCGTCATGCTGGAACGGATTGCCCTCAAGGAAGCCGAATCCATGCGCCGTGAACGGTCGCAGATCGGCTCCGGCTGCCGCATCGAACGCTGCGGCACTGTGGATAACGTCTGGATAGGGGACGGCGCCTCTGTCATCGGCGCTGCCAATCTCAATAACTGCACCATCGAAGGCGATCCGGTGCCGGCCCGCATCGGGCAGGGCGTGACGGCGAAAAACTGCATCTTCAAATCCTCCTGCCGCGTCGACGGCGGCGCCCGGCTCGACCGCTGTTTCGTCGGCCAGGGCGTGGTGGTGGAAAATGACGCCTCCGCCGTCGATTCCCTCTTTTTCGCCAATTGCCATGTCGGCCATTCCGAAGTGGTCAGCGCCTTCCTTGGGCCATACACCGTGTCCCATCACCGGTCGACGCTTGTCCTGGCTTGCCAGAGTTCGTTCGCCAACTTCGGCAGCGGATCGAATTCGTCCAACCACCTGTACAAGCTCGGCCCCCGCCACGGCGGCGTGCTCCGGCGCGGCGTCCGCTGCGGGTCGGATTCGTATCTGTTATGGCCGTCGGATATTGGGGCGTTTTCCACCGTTGTCGGTCATCACCCGGAACACCTCGACACGGCGATGTTCCCGTTTTCCCTCCTTATCAACAAGAACGACACGTCCCTCCTCATCCCGGGCGCCAACCTGTTTTCCATCGGCGCCTTCCGGGACGCCCTGAAATGGCGCGAACGGGATCTCCGTGCCGGCATTCAGGATGTGACGGACAGGGTCAATTGCGCCGTCCTGTCACCCTATGTCATGGAAGCGATGGAACGCGGCCTCGCCCTGCTGAAACGGGTTCAATCGGCCAAGGGCGATCTCCGCCACGGCGGCGCCGTCATCCCGGAAGGCCGCATCGGCGCCGGCCTCACCACCTACCGCCAGGCGCTGCGGTTTTATATCGGCGAATGCCTGCTCCGCCGTTTGGTCAGGGACAGCCACGGCGAACCGCCGTCGACGGACGACTGCCTCCGTCTTCTCGAAAGTATCGCCCAAACCGAACAACGGCCGGACGATCAGGGCTGGCACGATTGGGGCGGGATGCTGGTGTCCGATTACGACACGAAGATAATTCTGGAAGGCCTCAGCCTTGGCGATATCGAAACCGGGCAGGAGATGCACGTTCTCCTGAACGCCGCCCATGACCGCTACGGCGACCGAGAGGTGCTCTGGGCCGGTCGCCGCTGGATCCGGGAACACCGCGAAGTTAGCCGCGACGCCGTCCTCGACTTTGCCGAAACCTGGCGCCGGAGCGTCCAGTTCCGCCACGAACGGCTCCTCAAGGATCTCGCCAAGGAATACGCCCATGAAATGATGATCGGCTTCGGCCTCGAGGAGGAAAAACTCGAAGCGTTCCGCCGCATCCGCGGGGAGGCGTCGGATCATTTCACGGTAAAACTCGCCAACGATCAGCGGGATCGCCTCCTTAGCCTGGCGGAGAAGATTGTCTGAAGCTCGCCAACGACGTCTGATCATTCCCCGGAGCCGGTACCGCGCCGTACCCGCCGGGGAGGACCAGCCTCTTGCATCGCCGACCGCTTTACCGTCTAATGGAAGAGTAACCGTAGCCTTGTGCCTCTATCCGAATCGCCTTTCGGAGCCGCTCCGCGCCGCTCCGCCCGGCCAGTAAACAGGAACCGCCAATGTCCACCTGGATGGACCGTTATGCCGGACTTCCGCTCGGCGTCTTTTCGCCCCTGGCGGAAATTCTCATATTCAGTTTTCTCGTCTACATGCTCATCACCTTTATGTATGAAACGAGGGGAGCCGGCGTGCTCCGGGGCCTCGCCATGCTCGGCGGCGCCATCTTCCTCGTGCTGTTCGTGGCGGCGAAATACCTCCACCTGGACAACGTCAGTTGGATTATCGAGAATCTGGTCAATATTTCCCTTATTGGCGTCATCGTCATTTTCCAGCCGGAAATCCGTCATGCCCTGGTCAAGCTCGGGGAAACGGTCAGGCTATGGAATACCCGGGAAATCGTCCTCGACAAGGAAATCGCCGACGCGGCCATGTGGATTGCCAAAAAAGGCGGGGTCGGCGGCCTTATCGTGGTTGAACGGGACATGCAGATAAACACGTACATAGAGTCCGGCATCCTCCTGGACGCGGTCTGCAATGCCCCGCTTCTCCGGACGATTTTTACGAAAAACACCCCGCTTCACGACGGCGCCGCCATCATCCGCCAAGGCCGCATCATCGCCGCCAACTGCCTGTTGCCGCTGTCGGAAAATATTGAAATGACCCGCGGCATGGGCACCCGCCACCGCGCCGCCCTCGGCCTCGCCGAGGAGTCGGACGCGTTGACCGTGGTCATTTCGGAAGAGACGGGGCAGATTTCCGTCACCATGAACGGTGAATTCATTCGCGACCTCGACTACGAACGCCTCCGCTCGCTCCTCCGAAAATCCGTCTCCCAATCCGCCAATCAGTCGGAGGAGGACGAAGAACCGGCCGGCGCCACCCTGTAGGCTTCAGATGCTCTAACGCAGCCTCAAGCATTGTAAGAAATCATCTTTCGCGAAGCATCTTGCAATGCTTTAATAATACGGACAGCGCCGCTTTCCCGGCCTCTCCCCGATACCGCCAAGGATCAGTTTTCGATGGACGAATCCACCTTACAACCCACCACTACCACCCGCGCCGTCCGGCGGCCGCCGTCGCCGCGCGGGTCCGGCGGGAAGACGCGCCTTCACTGGCCTTACGCCGTCCTTTCCCTCCTCATCGGCGCCCTTCTCTGGTTCGGCGTCGACCTCTACCGCATGCGGGAAAAAACCCTCGACGTCGACATCGAATACGAAAGCCTGCTCCCGGCGGACTGGCGTTTCACCGCCATGCCGGTCCGGACCGTCAAGGTCACCGTCCGGGGCCCGAACCAGGCGGTCGAGAACCTGAGCCGGGAACAGATCACCCTGGAGCCGGAATATCCCCGGACCGCCCTCGAAGGCGATTCCTACGACGGCGGCCTGACGCTTCTGCCGGCCTTTGTCCATAACCTCCCGGCCGGCGTCTCCGTCGTCGCCATCCAGCCGCCGATTATCAATATCAGGCTGTCCAAACTGATAACCCGCTACATCAACGTCGAGGCCGGGGAGATCGTCGGCACGCCTCTCGAGGGGTTCACCTTCGGCCGCGTCAACCAGATCGATCCGGTGGCGATGCCGATATCGGCAAGCCGCGAATTCCTGTCGAAAATCACCTCGACGGACGTTATCCGCACCAAGCCGTTTTCGGTCGAGGGCGGTCGCGGCCTCGTCGGCGGCATGGTCGAACTGGAACCGTTTGAAAAGGACGGCGTGACGGTGGACGTCCCCGGCTATGTGTACATGACGGTGGAACTGGACGAAATCCCGGCCGAACGCCGTTTCGACCAGCCGTTCGAGGTCCGCGCCCTCGTCGACGCCCCGTTCGACCGCTATGGCAAACTGAACCTGTCGCCGCCGAGCGTCGTCGTCACCGCTTCCGGGCCGAAGACGATTATCGACCGTCTCACCGCCAGCGAAATCACCATCTACGCCGACATGAAGGACCGCATCCCGGCGGCGCCGGGCGAATTCAACATCAAACTGAAAGCCATCACGCCGTCCCGGGTGAGGGTGGCGCGCATCGAGCCGGACACGGTGAAGTGGCTGGCCGAGGAAGCCACCGCCAGCGGAGCGCCGGCCCCGGCTGCCGCTGCGGCGTCACCGTCGGCCGTGGCGCCACCGGTCGCTCCGGCGGCTGATTCCGGAGAATAATTCTCGAACGTTCTGGTGATGTCGTACAATTGAATAATGTCGAAGCGGTTTTTCATCTTCAGGCAGTCATCGTGGATGAAGATGCGGAACCGCTTCCAGTAACGGACTTCCCGCCGCAAGGAAGTCGGCGGGCCCCGGCCCGGGCGGCGCCCCCCCGCGGGGCGCCGGGGTGTGGTTTATTTTTTTGGAGGGGGGGTTTATGGGGTGTGTGGGTGG
>JAJQFC010000189.1:4972-9891 GCA_021201355.1 Planctomycetaceae bacterium
TTCTCTCTGCGGCGGGGTTGTTGGTTTTTTCTTGTGGACCCCCGGAGACTTCCCCCCCCCCCCCCCCGCATCGGCGGGGGCCGCGGGGGGCGCGCCCCCCCGCCCGGCCGCTGGCCGCAGGGTTGTCTATAATGATTGAGAAGGGGATATTCATGCAGTTTTCCGGAAGCTATGTGGCGCTTGTCACGCCGTGGACCAAGGACCTGTCCGGCATCGACTTCGCCGCCCTCAAAGACCTGATCGACTGGCACGTCGAATCAGGCACCGACGGCATCCTGCCCGCCGGCACCACCGGCGAGTCCGCCACCCTCACCCATGCCGAGCACAGGGAACTGGTGACGAAAACCGTCGAGTACGTCGCCGGACGTTGCAAGGTTCTCGCCGGCGCCGGATCGAACAGCACCCGGGAAGTCATCGACCTGGCGAAGCACGCGAAGTCGGCCGGCGCCGACGCCGCCCTCGTCATCACGCCGTACTATAACCGGCCGACGCCGGAAGGGCTGTACCAGCACTTCAAGGCCGTCGCCGAGGCGTGCGATCTCCCCGTCATGATCTACAACGTCCCGTCCCGCACCGGCACGAACATCCTGCCGGACACGGTGGTCCGGATTAACAAGGACTGCCCCACCGTCTGCTCCATCAAGGAGGCGTCCGGGGTCGTCGATCAGTCGAGCCAGATAATTAACGCCAGCCCGGTCCAGGTCATGTCCGGCGACGACGCCCTGGCCCTTCCCATTATGGCTGTCGGCGGCACCGGCGTCGTGTCCGTCATCGCCAACGTCGCGCCGGCCGAAACGAAGAAGTTCATGGACGCCGCCCTCTCGGGGGATTACGCCGCCGCCAGGGAATGGCACCACAAGCTCCTCCCCCTGATGAAGGCCTGTTTCGTCGAGGTCAACCCGGCCCCGGCCAAGGCGGCATTGGAAATCATGGGCCGCCTGAGCGGCCGGATGCGCCTTCCGATGGTCGACATCAAGCCGGAAAGCCGCAAGGTGGTCGAAGCGGCGTTACGAAAGGTCGGACTTGTCAAGTGACGACAAGCGACCGCGCGGTTCCCTGAAACCGCCGTTCGCCCTCATCTCCGACATCCACTCGAACCTCCCGGCCCTCGAGGCGGTTTTCGCCGACATCGCGGCGCGGGGCATCGAGCGGGTGGTTTGTCTCGGAGATATCGTCGGCTATGGCCCGGACCCGTTTGCCTGTTGGCAACTGGTCCGGGCCAGGTGTTCCATCATCATTCGCGGCAACCACGACCAGGCCCTCGGAGCCAAGGACCTCGGGAATTTCCACCCCCGGGCGCGGAGCGCCATCGAGTGGACGCGGAACCAGCTCCTCGACGCCGAATACGGCCCGGAAATCATCAAGACCCTTATCAACCTGCCCCGCACCGCCAAGGTCGGAAAATACCTCTTCGTCCACGGGTCGCCCGTCGGCCCGACGATGGAGTACCTTCTCCCCGGCGACTCCTACGACAAGCCGCTCATGGCCCGGGAATTCGCCCGGGTGCCGGCCGGCGGCGTCGCCTTTAACGGCCACACCCACATCCCGGGCGTCATCATCAAAGGGAGCCGCTTTTTGCCGCCGGAAGCATTGTCGGGGGAAAAAATCGAACTTCTCGGCCGCCAGGCCATCATCAACGTCGGTTCGGTCGGCCAGCCCCGGGACGGCAACCCGCAATCCTGCTACGCGACGGTGGACATGGGCGATGTGGTGTCGTTCCACCGCATCGACTACGACGCCGAAGGCGTCTGTAAGCGCATCCTCGCCGTCAAGGAGCTGGACCCCTTCCTTGGCCAGCGGCTCCTCGCCGGATACTGACTGGCCGGTTCAAGGGCGGCCTCGAAACACTTTCCCAATTTCCAGAAAATCCGGAAAGCGGTAGTATACCGGAGCGCGGGCCGGTGCCATCGGCGGCGGCCGCTTCTCCACGTACCAGGTTTATGTTTGAGGACAGAATAAAAAAGGAGCACGCGGTGACGGACATTTATCTTGGACGCATTGTGGCATTTGCCGTAACCCCGGAAGGCAATCCGGCCGCCATTTACCGGGTGTCGTCGCGGAGTTTTCCGAACCGGATGGCGACCTTGTCCGAGGACGGCAGCGCCCTCGCCATCGTCCCGAAACCGGGCCACGAAACCGACGTCAGAAGAAATCCCTACATCGCCTACAATGCCCTCCGCCTCGTCCGGGACTACGCCGTCCTCACCAACGGTTCCCAAACCGATCCGGTGAGCGAGAAAATCGCCGCCGGCTACCCGGTCCGGGACGCCATCGGTCTGACCCTCCTGGCGATGGATTATGAAAAGGACTCCCTCGATACGCCGCGCATCGTGTCGGTGGCGGATCTCCGGTCGCGGGTCGGGTACCTTGGCGTTGTCCGGAAGGACGGCATCGACGTCAGGGCGTTCGAGCTCGAACCCGGCACCATGGTGCACCTCTCCACCTACGAGCATAACATTCCGACTATTCACAACCGGAGCGCGTTTACGGCGAACACGGCGGCGGAAGCCTGCGATTTCGCCCTGACCGGCGGCGATTTCGCCCACTTCCTCAACCCGGTGACGGCAGTGGCGGCGGTGGCGGTGAAAGGCGCTTTTACAGTGGCGTACAAGGATTTTATTGCAGAATAACCGGGACAACGGTAACGGCGTAACCGGCGGCGGTGTACCGGCCGCACGGGATTTGTCGGAAAATCATCAAGAGGAAAAAAAGACTGCGGCGGCGACCCCGCATTTTCCTATGATATTAAGCATCGCTTAAATATTTACGAGATTCCCCTTGCATAAAGTAAGCATTATTTAATAATATTCCGGCACGAGCACATTTTTCATGAAGTAATACTAAAATTTTGAAAAACCCTTGCGCCCGGCACGGTTTTCGTGTATGGTAGGATAAGGAAGTACTTCGCGAATTATCCTCGCATCCCGACACGTTCGAAAGGAGACCGCATGGCAGTCAGCTACAAGGATTTGGGCCTCGTCAACACCGTTGACATGTTCCAGAAGGCCGTCAAGGGCGGGTATGCCATTCCCGCTTACAACTTTAACAACATGGAGCAGATCCAGGCGATTATCATGGCCTGCACGGAAACTGCCAGCCCGGTCATCCTCCAGGTATCCTCCGGCGCCCGGAAGTACGCGAACCAGACCCTGCTTCGCTACATGGCCCAGGGCGCGGTCGAATACGCCAAGGAGCTTGGCGGCGGCAAGAACATTCCGATCGCCCTCCACCTCGACCACGGCGACACCTACGAACTGTGCGTGTCCTGCATCGAGACCGGCTTCAGTTCCGTCATGATCGACGGTTCCCACCACGACTACGAAACGAACGTCGAACTGACGAAGAAAGTGGTGGAATACGCCCACAAGTACAACGTCACCGTCGAAGGCGAACTCGGCGTCCTGGCCGGCGTCGAAGACGACGTCTCGGCCGAGCACCACACCTATACGGAGCCGGACCAGGTCGAGGATTTTGTCAAGAAAACCGGCGTCGACTCCCTCGCCATCTCCATCGGCACCTCCCACGGCGCCTTCAAGTTCAAGCCGGGCCAGAAGGCGGAAATCCGCCTCGACATCCTGGCGGAAATCGAAAAGCGCATCCCCGGCTTCCCGATTGTCCTCCACGGCTCGTCGTCGGTGCCGCAGGATCTCGTCAAGAAGATCAACCACTTTGGCGGCAAGCTGGACGACGCCGTCGGCATCTCGGAAGACCAGCTCCGCGAAGCCGCCAAGTCGGCTGTCTGCAAGATTAACATCGACTCGGACGGCCGCCTCGCCATGACCGCCGCCATCCGGGAAGTGTTCGCCACCAAACCGGCCGAGTTCGACCCGCGGAAATACCTCGGCCCGGCCCGGGACGCCCTCAAGAATCTCTACAAGCACAAGAACGACACGGTCCTCGGCTCGTCCGGCCACGCCTTCGACTGAGTCCCGCAGGCGGGGCGCGCCCCGGACGCACTGTGAAGATAAAAACCCGGCGTGGTCTTCTCCGCGCCGGGGTTTTTACGGAATGAATGCGACAGTGCGTCGCATCCGGTCGCGGTGACGGATAGCGAAAAACGCGGTATTACCCGGGAAACCGGGCGATTCAACCTGACCCGGAACGGCCTCGAATTAGGCTTGACCCCCGGTTTTTCGCGATTTATACTTGTATGGATTTCGAAAATTTCTGACGCGCAGCAAGGCTCACAGGGTTATTCCGCCACGCCGGTACCGCCTCGCGGAGGCGGGACCGGTCTGTGAACACGGTTTTTCGAACGGGCGTTTTCGCCCACCTTTTTTGGAGACAGGAGAGAACCATGAGAAAATGGCTTGGCTTCGCCGCCATGGTCGCACTGATGACCGCGGGCGGCAGCGCCGGGGCCGCCGAGGCGGGATCCTCGGGACCGGGAACGTTACTGCCCACCGTGCTGTTTTATGTCGCGTTCGCGATGAGTCTCGTCGGATTGTTCTATGCCGCTAAATTCTACAGGGAAATCATGGCGGCCCCGGAAGGCACCGACCGGATGAAGGAGATCGCCCAGTACGTCCGTGAAGGCGCCTACGCCTACCTCTACGCCCAGTACAAGACGGTCAGCCTCGTCTTCATCGTCCTCTTCCTCGTCTTCCTCGGCCTCGCCTACGCCGGCATCCAGAACCCGTTCGTCCCGGTCGCCTTCCTGACGGGCGGCTTCTTCTCCGGCCTCTGCGGCTTCCTCGGCATGAAGACGGCCACGAACGCCTCGGCCCGGACCGCCCAGGGCGCCTCCGAAAGCCTGAACCGCGGCCTTACCGTCGCCTTCCGCGCCGGTGCCGTCATGGGCCTTATCGTCGTCTCCTTCGGCCTTCTCGACATTTGCATCTGGTACTGGATTCTCGACACCCTCGGCTACGCCGCCGGGCACATGCTGGAAGGCGGGAACTTGGGGGGCCTGTGGATGG
>JAJQFC010000199.1 GCA_021201355.1 Planctomycetaceae bacterium
CGCCTGTGGTGGTGCGTTGACTTTGGGGGGGGGACCGGGGAGTATTTGGGGATGGATTCGGATGGAGATGAGAGGTTTGCGGCTGCTGTCGAGTTGTTGGAGGAGCGGCGCTTTTACGAGGCGGTGGAAGCCTTCTCGGACTTGGTTGCCTTGTCTCCCGATTTGACGGGGGCGTATGGCAATCGGGGGATAGCGTACTTGAATTTGGGGTTGGAGGACAAGGCGCGGAGCGATTTTGAAACGGTGTTGCATCTGGACCCGGACGACGCGATGAGTCATAGCATGCTGGCGGAGATAGCCCGGTTTCGCGGAGAATGGCCGGATGCTCTCCGGCATGTAAATGCCGCTCTCGAATTGGCGCCGGACGAGCCGCAGGCGTACTTTGTGCGTGGCTGGCTGTTCGCGAAGGCGGGACAGTTCGTCGAGGCTTCGGATGACTTGGATCGATACCTTGAGTTGACCGGCGACGGTGACGCCTCCCTCATGATCGAGTTTATTTCGGCCTGCCGGATGTTGGCGGCGGACGAGCCGGTTGACGACGACGGCGAAGCGATTACCAGCCGCGAGGCGGTGGAACGTTATCTTGGACAATGGGGTTGGTCGTTCGACATGACGGCGAACACAGACTACCAGGCGGACGGATTGCCGTGCGCGTTTGCCCATTGCATACGGAATCGTCCGCCGTTGATTCCGGAGGCGGAAGGTTGTCCGGTATTTGGCCATTCATGCCCGGGAGGCAGTGATCAGGTGGCATGGTGTCGCGATCATCCGCCGCTACTGGACTGATTTGAAACGAGGGGCCAATACTTTGGCGTTTGTGCCGCGAATGACGACGGCGGGGATGGCAAAGCGGGTTGCGGCGTCGGCGCGGCGGGAAAAACACGCGTTATCACAGCCTATAACTCTATGCGACAGACGGCGCGGCTCCCGACGACCGGGAGCAGGGACGCGCTACACGAAAGGAATGCTGTGGGAGAGATATATTTATCATGTTATGCCGCCCCGTGGGGGAATGACGGCACCATTCAGGCAATCACCGACGTCGCCGAATGCGGCTATGACGGACTGGAGTTCCCGTCCGAAGTGGTGCGCCGTTTCGAGGATCGGTTGCATGTGTTTGAAGAGATATTGGACACGACCGGTTTGAAATTGTCTGGTCTTTTGCAGCGGATCAACCTGCTTGACAAGGACAAGGCGGACGAACAGGTGGAAAAGGCGGCGAATTCGGCCCGCTTTGCCGGGTCGACCGGCCGGGGCAACCTCATCATCTGCCATTCCGAACCGGTGTCGGCCCCGATCACGGATGACGACTGGCTGACCGTGGGGGCGATTGTCGAGGAAATCGGCTGTCGGTGCCAGGACTTCGGCATCAACCTCTGTTTCATGCCGCGCGCGAGGTATTTCGGCGATACGGACAAGGATTTGAAACGGCTTCTCGCCATGACGAGTTCGGAGGTGGTGTACCTCGCGATCGACACGGCGGAACTGACCCTGGCCGGCATGGACCCGTCGAAGGTGGTGAAGGCGCACAAGGACCGGTTGAAAACGGTGCGGTTCCAGGACGTTTCCGGCGCCAAGCGCCGGGCGGAGACGACGAGTTCGAAACCGGGAAGCGCCCCGCAGTTCGGCCGCGGCGCGGTGAATTTCGAAGCGATTTCGAAAACGCTCATCGACATCAAATACGACGGCTGGATTACGGTGGACATCACCGGCGAAGCGGCGCCGCCGCCGGAAGCGGCCCTGGCCGGATACCGGTTCGTGATGCGTCGGTCGGGGATTTTCCCGTATTAGGCCGACTTTAATCAGCTTGAAAACCACTTACCGGGAATTGGGCCGACCGTGCCCAATTCCCGTAGCACTGGAAGAGAATGGAAGACATCCAATCGCAGAATGACAGCCGGGAGCTCCCTATCGATCTGGTCGGCGTCTCCGGCCTCCGCTACCCGATAACGGTGCGGGACCGGGCCAGGGCGCGGCAGAAGACCATCGCCGAGCTGTCGCTGTCCGTGTCGTTGCCGCATCAGTACAAGGGAACGCACATGTCCCGGTTTATCGAGGTGGTGCACGAGCACCGGGACCAGGTCGACATGGAGACGTTGCCGGCGATTGTCGAAGGCCTCCGGAAACGGCTGGACGCGGAGCGGGCCCGGGTCGAGGTGCGGTTCCCTTATTTTATGGAGCGGACAGCGCCGTCGTCCGGACAGAAATCATTGATGTCCTATGACTGCCGCTACGCCGCCCAGGCCGACAACGACGGCGGCGATTTCGTGGTCGGCGTCCGGGTGCCGATTACGACGTTGTGCCCGTGTTCGAAAGCGATTTCGGATTACGGCGCACATAATCAGCGAGGCTATGTCGACGTGTCGATACGGGCGGCGCGGACGGCGCACGGCCTTCCCCGGATGGTCTGGATTGAGGAACTCATTGAGGTGGCCGAGCAGGCCGGTTCGGCTCCGGTCTACCCGCTCCTGAAGCGTGAGGACGAACGGGCGGTGACGATGCAGGCGTATGACAATCCGGCCTTTGTCGAGGACGTGGTCCGGAATGTCGCCGGAACGCTTCGGGCGGACAGCCGCATCGTCTGGCTCGAGGTCAGGGTCGAGACGCTGGAGAGTATTCATGACCATAACGCCTTCGCGGTGATACGTTGGCCCGGCGCGGCCGGAGCGGAGCGGGACGGCGAAGGGTTCTGACAACGCCCGTCTCAGCGGGCGGGTTTGTCCCATGGAGGGAATCCGATGACGACGGGATCGTCTGAAAATGCCGCGCCCCGGCGGGCGAATCTTGGAATTCACTTCCGCTGCTGCCATGTGTACGGGTATATCTACAAGAACAGACAAGGCGACGCCTTTACCGGGCGCTGCCCGAAATGCGGCAGGCCGATACGGGTGGAGATAGCCAGGGACGGCCGGGGATCGCCGTCGCGGATTTTCCAGACCGGGTAGGCGACGTTTCGCGGCGGCGACGCCGCTAGCCCTGCTATTCTGTACAATGAACTGGAGGAAGAAAACGCCGATGGCGGAAGCGTGGAATGTGGCGAGAAGCACGAGGACGTGCGCCCGAAGCGGCGCCGAGATCCCGCCGGAGACACCGTACTATTCGGCCCTTCTGGACACGGACGCCGGCCTCGAGCGCCGGGATTATTCGGCGGAAGCGTGGCCGGAGGTTGATTCGGCCGGGTTCTTTTCCTACTGGAAAAACAAGGGCTATTCGCCGAACCAGTCGAAACGTCCGCCGGTTGATTGGGAGCGGGTGTTGGCGGTGTTCGACCGCCTGGCCGACGCGACCGACAAGGACAAGCGGCTCCTCCGCTACGTCATCGCCCTAATCCTTGTCCGCCGCCGCCGCCTAAGGCTTGACGACATGGGCCAGGTGGACGGCTGCGACAGGCTTATTCTCTGGGATCGCCGGGACGGCGGCAGAACAATTGAGGTAACGAGCCCGGCAGCGACCCGCGAAGAACTGAGTGAAACCCAGACGCGTCTGAATGATTTGTTCGACGCTGATATCGAGGCGGAGTAACAGGGCATCCACCATTTCGGTCCGGAGCGGTTTCAGGCTACTTCGAACTCGAACTTCGACCAGGCTCGAGAAGACCGGACGGCTAATAGTATTGCCTAAAAAAGCGTGAGCGGCGGGCTCACGCTTTTTCTTTTTCCATGACGGCCTCTTCCGGCTCGCCTTCGGCGAGCCGGCGGTCCGCCAGGACGCCCTCCACTATTTCCTCGTCCACCAGCGGGGCCGCCTTGCCGAAGGCCGAAAGGAGCGACAGGTCGGACAGGAAATTCAACCGACGGGGGACGCCGCCGGCGTTGTCTATAATCAGGTCTTCCGCTCCCTTGGTGAAAATTTCCTTGTCGCCGCCGGCTTTCCCCAGGCGGTGCCGGAGATAGGCCGCCGATTCGTCCCGGGTCAATTCCCGCAAGTGATATTTGACGGTGAGGCGTTGGGACAACTGCGGCAGGCCTTCAATGCGGGCGCGGAGTTCGGGCTGGCCGACAAGAAGGAGGGTGAGGGCGAAGCTCCGGTCCTGCTGGAAGTTGAGGAGCAGGCGGATTTCCTCGAGGGTGGCGTCGTTATGGACAATCTGGCCTTCGTCTACGATGACGAGGGTGGTGGCGCCGCGGCGGCGGTTGGCGTCGAGAAACCGTTCCATCCGCTCAATCAATTCCGGCTTCGAGAGGCCGGCGATGTCGAAGCCGAACTGGCGAAGGATTTCGCTGAGAAGTTCCTGCGGTTCGAGATTCGGGTAGGGAATAAGGGCGACTTCGAACCGGGCCGGATCGAGTTCGTCCACCAAAACCCGGGTGAGAAGCGTTTTGCCGCAGCCGCAGGATCCGGTAAGGAGCATGGCGCCCTGCCCTTCCGTGACGACATACAGCGCCCGCGCCAGCGCCTCCTCGTACTGGTGCGCCAGGTGGAAATAACGCGGGTCCGGCGTGTTCCGGAACGGATTGTCGGTGAGCTTCCAGTATTTTTCGTACATGCGGGCGGTGGATTCCCTGCCGGTGAGAACAAGAGGAGCGCAACCCGGAAATGATTTCCGGAGTTGCGCTTCCGCAAATGGCAATATTTTCCTCAAGACAAAACGACGCAGTCGTTTCAGAACCCGTAATCGACAATCTCCGACGACGGGAAATCGTGGTCCGACGACCAGGTCTTCGCCAGGCCGCCGACTGGCAGGTCCGGGGAGAGCCAAATCTTGAATTCCCGTTCGCCCGATCCGTCCTCGGCCGGGTCGCCCTTCCAGGACACGGCGACGACGGAAAACTCCTTGTCCTTTACGAAGATGGTCTCCGTATTGATGGCGGTGGCGTGTTCCCGCAGGTCGGCGTTCCGCGACGCCATGCGTTCAAGATTGAGGTCGAAGGCGTTTGTTTCCTCGACTGTGCCGTCCGGCGCCAAACGCTCCCGTTTCAGGCTGACGACGCCGTCTTTGACAGCGGTGACAGTCACCCGGTTCCGGACACCCATGTTGTCGCCGGACGTTCCCTGCATCAGCACCCATTCCCCCGCCTTGGCCTGGGGCAGGCGGTTGGGGATTTCCGGGCCGTCGACAGCCGCGGCGGTGGTGGCGACGGCGAGACAGAGGCAGGACAGGACGACAAGACGCAGGCTGCGCATAGGGATTCTCCTTTATTATTACGGTATCCACAACCGAACTCGCCCGGCGGTGGCGGTCGCGCGGTACAGGCATTCACATGCACCGCGCCCTGATGAGACAAACGGGTCGCTGATTTCAGGCCACACTCGGTTCTTCGTCGAGTTCGATTTCCTCGCCTTCATTGTCGCCATCATCCCCGCCGTCGTCAACCGGGCCGTCCGTATCGGGTTGTCCTTGGCGTTCCCGCATCATGCGCGGCAATTCCTCCCGCTGAATGCGGCTGAAAAGTTCCTGGTTCTGGACAATGCTGTTAATGGCCCTGGCCGGAATGACTATCCGCCCGGTCAAGAGGCCGTTGTCGGCGCCGATGGCGAAGCCGAAGGCGGAACCGTTTCGGATCAGTTCGTCCGAGAACCGGGGCATGGCGACGCGGAACGGGTTTACCTGTCCCGGCTTGACCAACGCGTCATAGGCGGTGACGTTCTGAAGAATCGACATGTACATGAGGCCGGCGGCGTCGATGAGGGCGGCCGATATCTGCCGGGGGTGGAGGGCCTCAGCCACTTCCGCGACCGGAGGCTGGTCGAGGAAGGGTTTTTCCGAACCGTTTTCCGCCGCCTCGGCCCGTTCGGCAAACTCGTCGGCCGTCAGTTCGCCGGCGCCGAAAAGGACGCCGTCCGGAAGCGCCGCGATGAAGAGGCGGAAATCCTCGTTCACCCGAACGAGGGTCAGGTTGGCCATCTCCGGATTCCCGATAGAGACGAGCCGGTTGACCCACTCCTGAAAATGCCGGATGTTGGCGAAATCGAATTCGTAGGCGTACATTTCCCTGCCCTGCACCGTCGTCGGGCCGCCCGATATTTTCACGCCGAGTTCCGGATCGTCACTGACGCGTTCGAACATGGCGTTCGTGAGGGAGACGGCCCGGTGGAAGGCGGCGGCGAGGGCGTCCGGGTTTTCCGACTGGTAGTGGGTAAGGGTGGCCTGGCGGGTGCCGAGGATAAAGTTTGCCATCGTCGTCTGGCCGAGGCCGGAATCCCACACCGCTTCGTTCACCGCGGCCATGTCTTCCGCCAGGTCGGGGAAAAGGGTGTCGATCACGGTGCGGTTGAGGGCGGTCATCCGTTCCCGGCCGTTTTTCAGAATCGTCTCCATGGAGGTGCCGACACCGACCGAAACGGCGCCGGAGCCGAAATCGGGAGCGGCGTCAAGGTCGACGTCGCCGTTCTCCTCGGCCTGGATTGCCAGTTCGTGGAAGAGGGATTCCTCACTGAAATCGCCGGCGGCGTCCAGCAGGATATTGTTCGCATCGACAGACAGTTCCACGACGCCGCCGCGCCAACCGCCGATAAGGCCGACGATCTGCGGACCGTATTCGCGTATGAGGCTGGCGACGCCCTGGCTGAATTGTTCGGTGACGTTGAATTCCTTCAGCGTTTCGAGGAATTTTTCCTGGCCTTCATGAAACACCAGGTTGAACTGTTCGGTCAGGACGGAGGCGTCGCCGGTCATGGGAAAAACCACGACGGCGTCGGCATCGGAGTCGAAGGCGTATGCCGGCAGCCATTCCGTATCGAGGACGGCGCGGCGGATGGCCGGCCCGGTCTCCGCAACGGCGACGGTGCCGTCCCCGAGATCGGCGAGGACAAGGACGTCGCCGCCCGGCGTTAGGAAGGGTTGGAGGCCGTCCGCGCTTTCCTCCTCGCTCGGCTCGCCCATGGTCCAGCCGTTGTCCTGGAGGTCGTTTGCGAACGTTTCATAGTCGTCGACCTGAAGAATGCCGACCTCGTCAAACCCGGTTTCCTCCTGGTTCGGCACAATAATCAGGTGTGCCGGCTCCCCGCTTTGCCAGAGGGCGAAGGGAAACGGCAGGTACATTTGGCTGAGCATCGTCACCAGGCCGGGAGGCAGGGCGGAGGCCGTGGCTTTCGAGGAGGCGACGGTGTAGGCGTCTATCTTCTCGACCAGATCGGCCGGGGATTTGACGGTTATCGACGCGACGACGCCGTCCGGCAACGTCGGCACCTGGTCGTGGGCGAAGGCCCGGGACATGGTCGGCGTCAGGACAAGCAGGATTGCGAGAATGGTGCGGTGGAACATGGGCGTCTCCTCATCGGGAACGGATTATGACGGGGAAGGGTAAAGTTGCCTTATGAACAGTGCCGCTCTATGGACGTTGGAAAAAGTGGCAAATCTGGCAGCGTAATCAGGGAGTCGACCGCTATGAACCGGGAATCGGTCCGTCATTGGACAACGGCGCGTGGCGTTTGCCGCGTCCGCATTGTTTACGGAACCGCCCTGATACGCGGCGCCGTGTCGGCCTGGCGGGCCGTCTCGACCGCCCCCCGGGCGGCGGAGGCGCCGGCTTCGCCAAAAATGTCGGACAGGGAAATGACCCGCTTGTATCCGACAATCCGCATATTTTCGGAGCCGGTGGCGGATTCGACCCAGGCGATGGCGTCGTCGAAGTAGCCGATGGAATCGATGAGGCCCTGATCGAGCGCCACCACCGGCGTGACGATGCTGCCGTCCGCCAGTCCCCGCACCCGTTCCTCCGGCATGGTCCGGCCCTCGGCGACGATGGCGACGAACCGGCTGTGGGCGGCGTCGATGTAGTCCTGAAGGATGCGGCGTTCTTCTTCCGTCATCTCCCGGAAGGGGCTGCCGATGTCCTTGTGGACGACGCTCGTTATCGGGTCGACGCGGATGCCGAGTTTGGCCAGCAGTTCCTCGGCCTGGAAATGCTGCATGACGACGCCGATGGACCCGATGGTGGTGGTCGGATTGGCCATTATCTCGTCGGCGGCGACGGCAATGTAATATGCTCCGGACGTCAGGGACGACCCGGACCAGGCCAGCACCGGCTTGCCGGTCTCCCGAAGACGCTTCACCTCGTGGTGGAGAAGGTCGCTCGCGGTAAGGCCGCCGCCGGGCGAATCGATCTGGAGAATGACCGCCGCCACCTTGTCGTTCTCGCGGGCGGCGCGGAGTTGGGCGGCGACAAAGTCCATCATGCCTTCGCCGTGAAGGGTCGAACCACTGCCTTCGATGACGCCCTGAATTGCCACAATGGCGATGGTCGGCGCATCGGGCGCGCCCCGGCGGAGAACGCGCTCCCGCAGGTTGGGCGTGGTGGCGCCCTGGGACACGGCGCCCCAGCCGCCGTCCAGGCCTTCACTAATCTGACTCGAAAAGAGGAAGGCGAAGACGAGGAAAAAACCGCCGACAAGGAGAAACGGCACAATGACGGTGACGCAGCCGGCAATAAGGCACGACTGCACCAGGGTGGTGCCGGCGGTGACCGGTCGCGACGGCGGCAACGGCGGCGGCGGATTCAGGTGGCGGCGCGGTTGCTGACTGTCGTCGGGTGGAGGAGGCGTTCCTGGAGGGGTGGATGACATGCGGGGGCCTTTATTCGGTCAGGGTAAAAATGCGCATTTTTCAGGTGAAAACAGGCGTTCTCGCTGGGAAGAACTATTGAACGTGTAACCAGGGATTTATCCAGCGCCTGGATCAACGGAAATTCACTAATCCAAACTACCCGGGCGCCCGGCGGTTGAACGACAGGCGCCCGCGTATCAGGTTTTCTTTTTCGACTTTCCCTTCGCCGTCCCTTTCGTTGTCCGTTTCTTCTTCGCCGGCGCCGGTTCCGGAACGTTCTTCAGGAGGCCGGTGCCGATGAACCGCTGCACCAGTTTCGGGAACGCCACCGGAAGCATTTCCGTAATGTTTTCAATCGGGTGGAAGGTGATGTCCCGCCGCACCTCCGGCTGCAGCTCGTCCAGGTCGTGGATATTGCCGGCCGGGATGATGACGTCCCGGATTCCGGCCCGCCGCGCCGCCAGAACCTTTTCCTTGATGCCGCCGACCGGCAAAACCTTGCCCCGGAGGGTGATTTCCCCGGTCATGGCCAGGCGGGCGCGGATGGGCGTTTTCGTGAACAGGCTGACGAGGGACGCCACCAGGGTGATGCCGGCGGACGGCCCGTCCTTCGGCGTCGCCCCTTCCGGGAAGTGGACGTGGATGTCGTGGTCCTCGAAAAAGTTTACGGGAATGCCGAGTTCCGTCTCCCGCGTCCGAATCCACGACAACGCCGCCTGGGCGCTTTCCTTGATGACGTCGCCAAGGCGACCGGTGAGGAGAAGCCCCTTTTTCCCCGCCATCATGCTCGCTTCAATAAACAGGAGATCGCCTCCGGCCGCCGTCCAGGCCAGGCCGACGGCGACGCCGGGCGCTTCGGCCCGGGTCGGATTGGCGCCGAAATAGGTCGGCGGCCCGAGGTACGACTTGACGTCCTTCGCCGTCACCTTGAACGGGCCGCGCTTGCCGCTGGCCATCTTCACCGCCACCTTCCGGACGATGGTGGCGAGTTCGCGTTCGAAGTTACGGAGCCCCGCTTCCCGGGTGTACGAATGGATGACGGTGGTGAGGGCGGCCCGGTCGATGGACACGTTCCGTTTGCTCATGCCGTGATCGGCGAGAACGCGCGGAATCAGGTATTTCCGGGCAATTTGCAGTTTTTCCTCGTCCGAATAGCCGGCCAGGCGGAGGATTTCCATCCGGTCGAGAAGGGCCGGCGGGATCGTCTCCAACGTGTTCGAGGTGGTGATAAACACCACCTTCGACAGATCGAACGGCGCGTCCAGGTAATGGTCCCGGAAGTTGTTGTTCTGCTCCGGATCGAGGACTTCGAGAAGGGCCGACGACGGATCGCCGTGCATGTCGGAGACCAGCTTGTCCACCTCGTCCATCATGAACACCGGGTTCTT
>JAJQFC010000241.1 GCA_021201355.1 Planctomycetaceae bacterium
GCTTGTTCCGGGTCTCTTCCAGGGCTTGAGGAATGATTTTGACATCGGCGAAGAGGGGCATGAATTTGATGTCGCCGTCCCAGGGGGTAACGTTGTTGTGATGGTGGTGGTCGAGTACCCCTGCTCCGGCGACGCGTCCCTGGTTTATGCCGACGTTGAAGCCGTGGGGGCTGAAGGCGTTCGTCAGGGCTTTTTTCGCCAGCGTGGTCAGGCGCCACAACTCCGCCCCCTCCTCGTCCGTCGCCTCTTCCATGGTGCCGAAATGCCGGGCCGGGGCGATGAGAAGATGGGCGTTCGAGTAGGGATAGCGGTTCAGCATGATCAGTGCGGTCCGGCTGCGGCCGACAACGAGGTTTTCCACCTCCCGGCCGGTTTCCGTGAAGGCGTTACAGAAAAAGCAGCCTTCCTTCTTTTCCGCTTCGATGTTGTTTATATATGTCATGCGCCACGGAGCCCAGAGTCGTTCCATGCGGTTCCTTTCAGCAGTCCGTCGCCAGCGGACGGTGCCGTCATGGTACGGGCCGGGAGGCCTGGTGTCAATTCGGACGCGGTGTTTTCTCAAGAAGACGGAAGACGAAAGACCGGCGGCGGCCACATGGTGCGACAAGGTCGGGCGCCGCTCCAGGCCCGCATTTTTCCACGCCGGATATCGGGACACGGAAGATGCGGACCGGCGCCGGCGGCCGGCACGGTCACCCCAGCCGCCGGGCCAGTTCGAGGGAATTGTCGCCGAAGCGGTTCCGGACGGTGGAGAGGATCTGGCCGAGTTGATCAATGTGCTTGTCCTCCTCCGTCGGGAACAGGGTGCCCTGGCGCTCCGGCGGGGCCAGTTTCCAGACCTCGACCACGATGCGGGCCACCCGCACCCGGCGGGTGAAGATGCGCCGCCAGAGCCGTTCCGCCACTGTCATGAACAAACCGGCGTCCTGAACATAGCCACCCATCTTTCCTTCCGCCGCGTTCGTCACGCCGTCCGCGTAGAGGAGCGCCACCTTTATCCGGGCCGCGCCCATGGACCGTGCCCGGAGGGACTCCGCCACCCGGTCGACAAGACTCCCCAGCACGCCCTCCAACACCTCGCCGGCCACCAGCGCCTCGCCCATATACGCCTCCGCCCTCACCTCCCGGTCGCCCTGGGCGGCGCGGCGGCTCTCCATCGCCGACACCGTGTCCCATTCGTCCGGCGAGACCGCGCTCCACAGCGCGTCGCCGCAGGCCGGACCGAACTGGCGCCGGAGATCCTCCCGGTTGAACTGGCGGAGCTGGCCGATGTTCCGGATATTCAGTTCCAAAAGGCGGGCGCGGGTCTTCGCCGATATCCCGTCCACCCAGCCGACCGGCACCCGGGCGAGGAAGGCGTCCTCGTCTCCCGGCGGGACGTGGCAGACCTCGTTGTCGCCGACCAGACGGCTGGCAAGGAGGCTCCAGGGCCGCTCCACCGCCACCCCGGCCGAGGCCGGAAGATGGAGGCCGTCCCGGATGTCCTTCTGCACCAGCGCCGCCGCCGCCCGGCTCGGGCCCCAGAGCTTTTCCGTGCCCCGGGTGTCGAGGACGACGCGGTCGTAGCCGGCCGGTTCGACAAGCGGGGTATAGGCGAGGGCGCGGTTCAGGATCCGGCGCTGGAACTGCTCGTTCAGGTGGCGGTCGGTGACGAAAAACACCGCCTCGGGACAGACCTTTCGCGCCGCCGAGACATGCATGCCGGCCTCGACGCCGTGGCGGCGGGCCTGATCGCAGAGGGAGACGACGCGCCCCAAGGGCTTCAACGACGTCGAGACAACCACCGGGGCGTGGCGGAGGGCGTCGTTCTCCGCCTTCCGGAGCGACGCCTCGAAATCGGGTATGCGAATTGTGACCAGGGTATCAGTTTTCATTCATGCGCTCCATTATTGAACATATGTTCAGTATAGCGATATCGGGAGGCTTTGTCAAGGCAGAGCGAGCGTTTTTTACAGCAAAAAAAGGGGGAATGGAGCGGCTCCCCCATGGTTGGAAGCTCGCGCCATTCCCCGATTTTGTCCCGCGTCGGCGGCGGCTGCCTGTGAGGACTGCCGTCGAACAGTGTAGCGCTACGTGCACTTTCGGTCCGGACCGGGGACGGCTGAATGGCCGGAAGGGAAAATGCAAACAGGGCTAGAGCTGTTTAACCTGTTTTGCAACAAGATGGTAAACCGACATTGGGTTACATGCTGTGTTTTAAAAGGTCAGCCCGACGCTCCCGCTAAAGGAGTGTGAGGAAAACTTCTTCCTTCCTTCGTACTCGTAGTCGACGGCGAATTCGAGGTTCCGGAAGATATAGCGGAGGCCGACGGCAGCCGAGAAGGCGTGACGACCCCGGTCAGACGAAAAAATCGGAACGCTGCCGATATTTTCGAGGCCGGCGTAGGAGAGATTGCCCCTGGCGCCGCGCTTCTTGAATTCGTAGGCGTAGCCGACCGATCCGGTGACGGTCATGAGGGACTGTTCGTCCCCGAACAGGTCGTAGGCGACATTAACCTTGATCGGCATGGTGACGGAACTGTTCTTGACCTTGCCGAGTTCCAGGGTGTTGGCGCTGCCGTTTTTACTGGTGAAGAATTCGCTGTGGCTGTCGCCGTTGGCGGCGCGGAAGGCGACGCCGAGGGACGGCGAGACGGTGAGGAAGTCGCCGACGAGGAAGTCGTAGCCAGCGGCGAGGGAACCGGTCCAGATGCCGGTCTGGTAGTCGGCGGAGGTGTTACCGTAGGATCCGGCCAGGACGTCGTCGCCGTAGCCGACGTCGCCGGAGAGGAGAAAGCGCCGGTCGTCGAGGCGGTGATCGGTCCAGGCATAACCGAGGGTGCCGCTGAGGAAAAATCCGGAGACGTGGCTGTAGGTGCCGTAGAGGTTGAAATGGTAGGCGTCGAGAGTCGACGAGTCGCCGAGGGAGGCGGCGTCCGTGTAGTCGCCGCCGACATAGCTGAACGCCCCGCCGACGGCGAGGGCTCCGAAGATATGGTCGCCGCCGACGGTCATGCCGCGCCCGTGGTAGTTAAAGCCGGTGACGACGCCGTCGTCCCGCCGCTTGTCCCGCAGGCCGAGGGCGGTGGCCCAGATGCGGGTGGCCGGGTAATAGACGCTCTCCCGCGACCGGTCTGGGCAGAAGCCGTCGTCCAGGATGCAGTCGCCGTAAGCCTGCTCCTGCCCCGCCCCAAGGGTGTCGGCGATGAGAACCTGCATGCGGCGGAGATAGGCGTTCCGGTCGTCGAGGCTCGACATGACGTGACGGGTGATTGACAAGGCGGCTTCCGACATGTTGGCGGCTTGCGATCCGTTGTAATACCGGAGCGCGTCGGTGCCGATGCCGGACATGTCCGGGTCGGAGAGGTTGTAGAGGACGCCGGCGTTGAAGAGGCCGGCCGGGGACAGGTTGTCCCGTTCGTCGCCGAGGTACAGCCGGGTGCCTTCGATGATGGCGTTGGCGAAAGACCCCGATATCAGCGTGCTGGCCTGGTTGTTCAGGCGCTTGTCCCATTGTTCGTACAGGCCTGCCATCACTTCCTCGTCCGAAAGGAATGTGAAGTTGCCGATATACAGCCCGGCGGGGCCGAGTTCGTCGAGGTATATGTCGTATTTGAAGACGGTGCTTTTCACCGTGGTCGCGAACGAATTGACGTTCAGGACATCATCCGCCTGGATGATTCGTATAGGGGTGTTTTCGGTCTGGAGTTTCTGGAGAAGGCCGCTCGATATGGCTATTTTTGAGTTTTGATCGACGGACAGATCCCCTTCGACCCGTACCGTGTTTTCGACGCCGTTCGCGTCGACGCCGGCCCGGAAGATAAAGTCGTCACGGTTCCGGCCTGTGCCGAAGGCGCCGAGATGGAGGTTGCCGATGATGTGGAGATCGCCTTCGGCGGTGTCGAGGCTGGCGTTCGCACCGATGGTGAGGGTATCGTTGGCGCCGGTCATGGCGATGACATTGTCGATACCGTCGACGACGACGCCGCCGTTGGTGAAACGGGCCGCGTCGGTCAGCTCCAGACGGCCGGAATTCATGTTGACGACGCCGCCAAAGGCCACCGGGACGTTGTTGCTCTGAGCCGGAGCGGCCTTGAGGACGCCGCCGTTCAGGTTGATTTGCCGCTTGTCAAGGTAAGGCTGTCCGCCTCGAGGTAGGCGCTGTTTCCTATGGTGGTCGTGCCGCCGGACATGACAAGGGCGCTGACCTTCGTATTCCCGGTGGTGGCGCTGCCGGTCACGGTAAAGGTGCCGGCCGAGACCTGCACAGTGCCGGAGGCGGTCGCCTCGCCGGCCATCGTCAGGGAGCCGCCGGCAACGGTTATGGCTTTCGAATTGGTGACGGCGACCTTGGTGCCGATACTGAGGGAGCCGCCGTTTATGGTGGCGCCGGCCAGGCTGGCGGCGGCGTTCAGGGCGAGGGTTCCCTGGTTTATCGTGGTGGTGCCGGTGACGGTGAAACCGCCTCCGTTATGCGTGACCGAAGCGTTCGACCCGTCGATAGTGAGGCGGGTGGCACTGAAGGTGCCCGTATTGGCAATGGACGCGCTCGTGCCGGTCAGGGACAGGATACCGGCATTGAGTGTGCCGTTACTGCCGACGGTGATGGTCGAATAGTCGCCGAGCTTTGTGCTGCCGCCGGTCTGGACCTGGATGATTCCGTCGTCAATTGCCAGTCCGGCCCGGGCCGTTGGACGCGATCCCTCCAGGGTGATTCCGGTAAATTCGAAAGCGCCGGATTCTGTGGTGAGGAGCTGACTGTCCCTGTTTTCGGCGGTAATGGTCAATCCGGCCATGACGATGGGCGTGGCATCGTCGTATTCGAGAGTGACGGTGGCGTCGGTGACGCTTACCCTATTGAACGAATCCCATTCCACTTCAGGGTAAACCGTATCGTCGGTCGTGTAGTCGTAATCCACCGCCCGCGTCCCGGTCGCGACCAGGGCGAAGAGTGCCGTCATGAAAACCACTATCCGGAAACCCGGGTTGCGCATGGCAAATCCCCCACATACCGCCCTATAGCGTTTTAAATTGAATGGGAACCTTCCTTTTGCGCTTTTCGGGTTATTCCGGTAAAACCCGTAAAACGCAGGATGAAGCCAATCACTCTTTAAAAGCGCTATGATAGACCATCACCTCTATCTATCGACACGGCCGGGGGGATAACTGCTGCGGATTGGGAACATTCCGGTCACGGTGGATACGGTGGGAGTGGATGCCGCCCCGGAGTCATACAAAAACCGGGAAGGCGTAATCGCCCTCCCGGTTTGTTTTTCGCGTGCGTATCGTCGGTTTGCCGCCTTGAAGGCCGAACCTTATTTCCACTTGCCCGTGTCAAGGATGCCTTCCGACTTCGAGACGATGACGGTGCCGACCATGTCGCCGACGACGTTGGTGCTGGTCCGGCCCATGTCGAGGAGGGCGTCGATGCCGAGGATCATGGCGTAGGCGGCGGCGATGGCGGTGCCGGCCTGGACGCCCATGCCGATGGAGTCCATCACCATCAGGAGCATGATGGCGCCGGCGCCGGGAACGCCCGCCGTGCCGATAGAGGCCAGGGTGGCGGTGATGACCACCGTCATTTGCTGGTCGAACGTGAGGGGCGAATTGGTGGCGTAGCCGATAAACATGGCGCAGACGCCAAGGTAGATGGCGGTGCCGTCCATGTTGATGGTGGCGCCTAGGGGCAGGGAGAACGATCCGATGAACCGGGGCGCGCCCATGTCTTCCTCGGTTACCCGCAGGGTAATCGGAAGGGTGCCGGACGACGACCGGGTGACGAAGGCGGTGATGGCCGGCTCGGAGCCCTTGCGGAGAAACTTGACAAGGCTCAGTTTGAAAGCGCCGAGGAAGCCGCCGTAGCAGATGATGATGTGGAGGACAAGGCCGATGTAGACGGTGAGCGTCACGAGAAGGAGCGGGCCGACGGCGCCCGGTCCCTGCTTCGCGAAAACGCTGGCGATAAGGACGAACACGCCTATCGGGGCATACTGCATAATGCCGGCGACAATCTTGTACATCGCTTCGGCCGCGGCGGAAAGGACGTCCTCCAAGAGGACCGCCGCCTTGGCGACGGTCTGGTTGCCCGATTCCTTGATGATGGACAGGGCGATGCCGAAGAGGATGGCGAAGAAGATGATGGGCAGAATATCGCCCTTCGCCAGGGCTTCAATGGGGTTTGTCGGCACGATGTTCAGGAGAACGGTGGCGAGGCTGGGGGCGGCGCGGAGAGCCACTTCGGCCGACGGATCGCCGACGACGTTGAAGCCGAGGCCCGGCTTCATGAGGTTGGCGAGGACCAGGCCGATGGCGACGGCGACGGCGCTCGTCAGGAGGTAGAAGACGAGAACCTTGATGCCGACCCGGCCCAGTTTCGACGGAGCGATGCTGGCGGCGCCGCCGATAAGGGAGAAAAGGACCACCGGCACAACGATCATTTTGAGGAGTCGGATGAAAATGTCACCAAAGAAGCCGAAATACTGGACAAACCGGTCGGCTATGGTCACGCCTTCCTGCCCTTCGGCAATCATGCCGAGGATGATGCCGACCACCGCGCCGATGATCAACCCGACGAGAATGCGGACCAGGAGGTTTGTCCTGAAATACCAGGATAACAATCCCCCGCGCCCTCCGGAATTCGTAGTCATGTGCTCCCCTTTTACGAAAAAGAAACTGGAACCGGTTCATTACCGATACTGTAATCGTCTGGAACGAGAAACTGCCGTACGATGCGGATCCGGTGAATGCTGAAGACGGTACAAGCGCTTTTTGCAGACAAACTGGGAGTACGGCGCGTGAAAGGTATATAACCGTTTGGAGGTGCTGTCAAGAATACAAAAACAACGGAACGCTGTCCAGGGCAATATGTAAATTCCGTGGACAGACGCCTGCCGGTAAAAAGGACGACAACGCGCCTCCGGGAACCCCCGAAGGCGCGTTTTAGGACAGGCCAGCAGTACCAATGCGGCAGCCTTGCCTTATTTCATTTCGAGAAGCAATTGTTGTTTGTTCCGGGACGGACCGGAAAGCTGGCGGCCGCCGCCGTTGCCGTCGCGGTTCTGGGTCTTGCCCTCGCCCTCGACCAGGCGGAAGAGCTGGCCCACAAGGCCGTTCAGGAGTTCGGACTGGCGGTTCAGTTCGTCTGACGACTTGGCGGTGTGTTCGGCGTTGGCGGCGTTCGTTTGGGTGGCCTTGTCCAACTGGGCGACGGCGGTGTTAATCTGGTCGACGCCGAGGGCCTGCTCGTTCGTCGCGGAGGTGATTTCGGAAATGAGCCGCGCCACCATCTCGGAACCGAATTCGATACTGGTGAAGCAGTCCCGCAGCCGTTCGGCAATGGCGCTGCCGTTCCGCACCCGGTCGACGGTGCGGCTGATGAGCTCCGTCGTCTCGTTGGCGGACGAGGCGGTGCGCTGGGCCAGGTTCCGGACTTCGTCGGCGACGACGGCAAAACCCTTCCCGGCCTCGCCGGCCCGGGCCGCCTCGACCGCCGCATTCAGCGCCAGCAGGTTTGTCTGGAAGGCGATGTCCTGGATAGCCTTAATGATCTGGCTGATCTGCTCCGCCGATTCGTTTATCTCCGTCATGGCGGTGGACATGTCCTGCACGGCGTGGGAGCCTTCACTGATACTGGCGGCGTTTTCCTTGGTCGTCGTGTCGGTCTTCTTGGCGTTGTCCGCGTTCTGCCTCGTCATGGAGGCCATTTCCTCAAGTGAGGACGAGATTTCCTCAAGTGACGACGCCTGGTTCGAGGCGCCTTCGGCCAGGGACGAACTGGCGTCGGACAGGGCCACCGACGTCTCGGCGACAGTCACCGACGCGGACGTCGTTTCAGCGGTGATGCCGGCCAGAATGCGCGTCGTCCGGCTTACCAGGATGGCGAGAATGGCCACGCACACCACAAGCATGATAACGCCGGCGACGATGATCATATAGACGCCGCGGTGGACGGCAGCCAGGGCTTCGTCGCCGGGGACGGTGAGGAGGACCATCCAGCTCTGGCCGGTGGAGGCTATGGTGAACGGGCACATCGAATAAAAGAGGTTCTTGCCATGGCGTTCGGAATAGGCTTGCATGACCCGGCCGGAACCGCTGCGGTAGGACTCCTGAAGGTTCCGGGCCACTTCCGGATCGATGTAATTGGCCACCGGCTTCAGGACCGTCGATCCGTCGTGGTGAGCGACGATGTTCGCGTCCTGGTCGAGAAGGACGGCGTAGCCTGTGTCGAAAATCTTGATGGACTTGACCAGGTTGGCAATGGGTTCGATGACCAGGTCGCCGGCGGTGACGCCGATGATGCGGCCGTTCGACCGCATCGGCACTGCCGCGGTGGTGATGAGGTGGGTGGTGCCGGCGACGGTGTAGTTGTACGGCGCGATGATGTTCTGCTTCCCGAGGTCGCGGGAGCGGGTATAGTAGTTTTCCTCGCCCGGGGTGTCATATCCGGCCGACGGCTCGATGCCTGTTTTCCCGTTCAGATCATAGACATACGGAATGTAACGGCCGGTCGCGTCGTGGGCCGGACCCTGATTCTTATACTCCTCGTCCCGGTTGTCAAAGGCATTCGGCTCGAAAATGGCCCATATGGCGAACATCCGGTCGTTGGCGGAATTGATGTTCGCTATCATTTCGATCATCTGTTCGCGGTCGGCCCGGTCGGTGCCGGCGACGCTTTCGAGGGACGCGGCGAGAGCGCTCACGCTTCCGAAGGACATTTCCATATCTGCTTTAATGCCATTGGCGTAGCGGTGGGCGAGCGAATCGAGGTTGTCAATGGTGAGGTTTGTGGCGGTTTCGGAATAGTTTCTCGCGATGACGATGATGATAGCGGTTATACCTACAATAAGTACCACAGCCACCGGAAGAATAATTCTCCATTTCAGGGCCATTGATTTCATACGAATGTCCTCCGTGCTCAGGGGGAAAAGAGAAATGGGTACGTGGCCGGTACTTAGGTAGATCGTTTATACCAAACGGGCGGCCGTAGACATTATTACACATTAGGTATCACGTAAAGCGTGAAAACGTATAGGGGAAAGAATAATTTATACTTTATCAGTCTACCGTATGATGAGTATTGTTCAACATTTTTTTCAATTGGATCAGAAATTTCTAAAAAGGTCAGCAAAATGTCATCAAATTCTCTTAAAAACTACTACAACATTTTTGATTAATACGGGTGGTATTTTGTCATTTTGCAGGCACGGACAGCAAAGGCGTGATCCGTCGTGGGCAAAAAAACCGGTTTTTCTCAATTCACATATTATGGCCATACGCTATACTTCCGGTACCTTCGGATGGCGGACATCCGACGGACTATCTTTCGTTCTTGCAAGGTTCGCGTGCCGCCCTCTTTTTTCGCGGCGCCTGAATCGGGAGGTCAGCGATGTCGGAAACGAAAAGGGAAGGCAGCCTTATCGTCAAGCTGCTCGTATGCATCGTTCTGGGCATTATCATCGGGCTGATCGCCGCCGGACGGACGTTCGGCCCGGCTGTGATGCAGGTGATGGGATCGCTGCAATATTTCTGTGGGCAGGTCATCTTTTACGTAGTGCCGCTGGTGGTTCTGGCATTTATCGGTCCGGCAATCATCCGGCTCGGCGCCAATGCCAGCAAAATGCTGTTTACCGGCGTCGCCCTCGCCTACCTGTCGTCGGTCGGCGCCGCCCTGTTTGCCTATTTCGGCGGCCTGGCCATCTTCGGCTGGCTGAACATTCCGGAACGCTCGGTCGAAGCCGGCCGGGAAATGCCGGAAATTCTCTTCAAATTCGCCATTCCGCCCCTCATGGGAGTGATGACGGCCCTCATTACCGCCCTCCTCTTCGGCCTGGCCATCCTCTGGTCCAAGTCGAAAACCCTGGAGACGGTGTGGAACGAGTTCGAAC
>JAJQFC010000101.1 GCA_021201355.1 Planctomycetaceae bacterium
TCGGCGCCCGCGCTCGTCCCCCGTCCGGTCCCCCCACCCACCCCCCCCCCGCGGGCGCCGCCGGGGGGGGGGGGGGGGGCGCGCCCCCCCCCCCCCCCCCCCCCCCCCCCACGGCCAGGGACTTCGGCGCGTCGCGGCCGAGTTCCGGCGTGTTCCGGAGGATTTCCGCCACCACGCGGTCGGCGTCGTAGCCGTCCAGGCGGGACCGGTAGTCGAGGAGCACGCGGTGGCGAAGCACCGCCGGCGCGACGGCGAGGACGTCTTCAAAGCCAACGGTGACCCGGCCGGACAGAAACGCCCGGGCCCGGGCCGCCGACGCCAGGCCAATGGCCGCCCGGGGGCTGGCGCCGTAACGGATGTGCGTCGCCGCGCCGTCCTCGCCCGGACGGGTGGCGATGACGATGCGGGCGATATAGTCCGCCACCGCCGGCGCCATCGCGACGACGGCGGCGGCGTTCATGGCGCGTTCGAACTGGTCCGGCGTTATTTCAGCCGGCATTTCGGGAAGGTCGCCGCCGACGCGGCCGGAGGCGATTTCCCGGAGTTCGTCGAGGCCGACCTCGCCGACGTCGAGTTTGAAGAGAAAGCGGTCGAACTGCGCTTCCGGAAGAGGATACGTCCCCTCCAGCCCAATCGGGTTCTGCGTCGCCAGAACGGCGAACGGCCGGGGCAGCCGGTGACTCTCGCCAAGAACCGTCACCTGACGCTCCTGCATCGCCTCCAGGAGGGCGGCCTGCGTTTTCGGACTAGCCCGGTTTATTTCGTCGGCCAGGACGAGATTGGCGAAAATCGGGCCCGGGCAGAAGAGAAAGTCGCGGCGGCCGGCGTTTTCCTGGAGAACGTTCGATCCGGTAATGTCCAGGGGCATGAGGTCGGGGGTGAACTGGATCCGTCCGGCGGTAAGGCCGGTGAGGCGGCAAAACGCCTGCACCAGGCGGGTTTTTCCCATGCCGGGCAGTCCTTCCAGAAGAATATGGCCGCCGGCGAGAACGCCGGTAAGGAAATGGCGGATCAATTCCTTTTGGCCAAGCAGCAGGCTGTTCAGGCATTCCTCGACGCGGCGCAGCGCCGCCATGCATTCGCTTTCCGCAGCGGACGGCGTGTCCCGGGTTGGGTCGGCGTCCTGTGGCTGGATGGTCATTGACTGGTTCCTTCCCGTGATTCCGTGAGTGGAGTTTGATTCAACAAGGCGTCAAAGTACGCGTCCACCCACTGGCTGCGGGTCGGGCCGGGCGCGGCGACGCTGGCGCCGGCGCCGAGGCGGCGGGGAGCGTCGACGGCGCTTTGCGACGCTGGCCGCCGCTCCTCCGGTTCAAGCCGGTCGCCAATTTCGCTGCGGGACCGGTTCAGTTCCGGGCCGTCGAAGCGGGATCGGCCGGTGGCGGTCAACGGGACGTAATCGAGGGAATGGTCGCCGCGATGCGATTCACCCGCGAGGACGAGGGGCGCGTCGCCACGGCCGCGATCACTTCCGCCGCGTCCCGATCCGTCCCGGCCAGGATCGCGACCGAGGCCGGCGGCGTTGCTTGGCACCCCCCTGCCTTCGGCGCCGGTGATGGCGGCGGTGCCGACGGCGGCTCTTCCAGCCGTACCCGCTTCGCGAAGGGCGGCGAGGGATTCGGTGGCGATCCGAAGCCGTTCGGCCGCCGCCGCCGCCCTGCCCCCGGATCCGGTCGCGGCAAGGCTGCCGCCCGGTTCGGAACGGCCGTCTTGTCCCGACTGGTTCCCCTTTGGCGCGTTCCGGCTTGCGTCGGATCCGGATCCGGTTCCCGCCCCGGCGGCGGCTCCCGAAAGTTCGCGGCCGTGGCGTTCCAACGCGTCCAGTATATCGTTAATGTCGTTGCCGGAATTGTGCCGGGTGTTTCCGCCGTTCCGCTCCGTTTCGGTGCGGTGGTGGTAGGGATTCCCGGTCACGGCGTCGGAACTTCGCTCCAGGCCTTGTGCCGACGAAGCCGCCTGTGCCTGATTCATTGTCTCCGAACGGGAAAGGGAGGACCGGAGTTCCGCCAGCCCTTCCGCCGCCGCCCGTCTGGCCCGGTCGTTCCCCTCCCCTTCGGCGGCGGCCAGATCCCAGGCCAGGCGGGCGGCCGTTTCCAGCCTTTCCGAGGCGCTGTCGTACGATTCTGCCAGCGTCCGGTCGAGCCGTTCGCGGAGGGACGCTATCGCCTCCGCCGCCGCCTCGGTGCGGTCCTCCCTGGCCAATTCACGGATCCGGTCCACCTGATTCCTCAGTTCCCGGCTTTGGCGTTCGGTGAGGAGGGCGTCGGCGGCGGCCTGGTCGATGTCGCGTCCGACCGCCGAAGCGGCCCGGAAAAGGCCGGCGTTTGATCCGCGCCTGGCCGGTTCCGGCGCCGGCACCAGCGCGGCGGCGAGGAGGAATAGGACCGGGTAGAGTATTCGACCGGCAAGATAGCGCCCGCTTACTCCCGGGAAGCGTGTGACAGTGACGCTATGGTCGCCCGCCATGATGCGGCCGCCTCCGGCGTTCGTCAGATCGAGCCACGCCCTCAGGTAGGCCGCGTCATAGCGGCGGCGGAACAGCCAGTCGGCCACCGTGGCGATGCCCAGTCCGACCATTGCGGCGGCGCACAGTGCGGGCGCAGTGATAGCAAGGTACCGCCGGAGAAGTAACGCCACTCCGAGGCCGTAGAGAAACGCCGGCGCATAACGGGCCAGCGTGTCCAATAATGCGGCGCGGTTCAGGGTGGCGGGGGATGTCATGACAGCCTCCGGACAGGGAGTCGGGCGCAATAAGGTTGCCGGTCCCGCGATCGCGTCCGCGACGTATCGGCCCGACCGCGACGACCTGCGGTCGGCGCGAAAACGCCGGTGCGGCCGCGATCGCAAGCATTTTTTAAACGCGTGAGCGGCGTTTTACCGCATTCTCACGGCATGATTTTGCCGCGACGCTTCAGGGCGCCACGGAGAATCCGACCCACCCGGTCCGTCTCCACAAGGAAGGCGTCGTGACCGTACTGGCTGGGGACGTCGATGTAGGTGACCGGCTTTCCGGTTTTACAAATAGAATGGACCAGCTCCTGGCAGCCTTCCGGCGTGTAGAGCCAGTCCGACGAGAAACTCGCCACCAGCGTCTCCGATTTGAGGCGGCGGCAGGCCTCGACCAAATCGCCCTCGCCCCACCGGGCGGCGGCGTCGTAGTGATCCATCGCCCTGATGATGTAGAGGTACGAATTGGCGTCGAACCGTTCGACGAAATTTTTGCCCTGGTAGTTCAGATAGCTTTCAACTTCGAATTCCTCGTCGAATCCCCGGCCGGTCACCTCGCCGTCGCGGGCCTGGAGGCGGCGGCCGAATTTCGAGTCCATCCCCTGCTCAGACAGGTACGTGATGTGCGCCAGCATCCGCGCCGCGGCCAGGCCGTTCGTCGGCGCATCGTGTTCGTAATAGTTCCCGCCGTGGAAATTCGGGTCATTGATAATCGTGTACCGGGCCACCGCGTTGAAAGCGACGCCCTGGGTCGAGAGCCTGGCGCTAGCGGCGAGGATTATCGCCTTTTCGACCCGGTCGGGATAAGCCAAAGCCCACTCCAGCGTCTGCTGCCCGCCGAGCGACCCGCCAATCACGGCGAACAGGCGGTCGACGCCGAGCTTGTCCAGGAGAAGCGCCTGGACCCGAACCCAATCCTCCACCGTGACGACCGGGAAGGACAGGCCGTAGGGGCGGCCGGTGGCCGGATTGACGCTGGCCGGTCCGGTGGTGCCGTAGCAGGACCCGAGGACGTTCGAGCAGATGACAAAAAAGCGGGTGGTGTCGATTGGTTTTCCGGGACCGATCATCGAATCCCACCAGCCGGGCTTTTTCTCGCGGTAGCCGCGCGGCGGCGAAAAGCCGTCTTTCATCGGGGTGATGCGGCCGGAGACGGTTTTTCGGGTGGCGGTGTTGTCCCAGCCGGCGGCGTGGGCGTCGCCGGACAAGGCGTGGGTGACGAGGATGACGTTGTCGCGGGACGGCGACATCTCGCCGTACGTTTCAAACTCGACGCGGACGTCTGTCAGAATATCGCCGCCCTCGAGGTGGAGGGGGTCGTCCGGTGAAGCGATACGGATGCGTTCCGGCGTAATCCAGCCCACGGAGTTGGGGCTTTCCGGAGGTTTGACAGTTCGTTTGGCGCGGCGGCTCGGGGACATCGTGTTCTACCTCCCTCAATCGGCGGACAGGTTGCCGGCACCATTCGGTGGTACCGCCAATGGCATCGTCGCACGACGACGGTCCGCTTAATGGCTATATAGTAAAATGATTCGGAACTGTGCGGCACCGGCGCGGCCTCTTCCAACCGCCATCGTTTGAGAAAACCGACTGGCAGCGGTGCGTCAGGCCGGACCGCATCGTCCCGCTGAAACAAACAAACCCCGCATGCACGGCGGGGTTTATTCAGGTTACATACATTATATATATTCCGAGTGCCGACGGGGAATCAAAAATACTTGGCCGCCGCGCCACGGAGACAGTTCCGGACGTCGCGGGCCGAGGACAGGCTCATGACGCTGTCCGCCACCTTGCGGGCCGATTCGAGGGACGACGTACGGATGATCTTTTTCACTTCCGGGATCTGCGGCGGGCTGACTGAAAAGTTCCGCAAGCCAAGCCCCAACAGGAACAGGACGAACATCGGATCACCGGCCATTTCGCCGCACATGCTGACAGGGACATTGCCGGCCTGAGCCGAATCGATAATGTTCTTGATGGTCCGGAGGACCGACGGGTGTTCCGGACGGTATAATTGGGCCACCTGCTCGTTGGCCCGGTCGACAGCGAGAAGGTACTGGATAAGGTCGTTCGTGCCGATGGAGAAGAAATCGCAGATGTCGCAGAAGTGATCGAGGGTCAGCGCCACCGACGGCACCTCGACCATGATGCCTATTTGCATGTCCGGGTCACAGGCAACGCCTTCGTCGGACAGCCGTTCCTGAACGCTTTTCACCAGGCGGATGACTTTTTGGACTTCGTCCCGCGAACTGACCATCGGAATAAGCATCTTAACCTCGCCGAAAGCCGAGGCGCGGCAGATGGCGCGTATCTGGTTCCGGAACAGGTCCGGGTTGGCGAAGCAGTAGCGTATCGCCCGGCAGCCGAGGCCAGGGTTTTTCTCAAGGGTGAAATTCTCACCGTCCTGCAGGTGAAAGGCCTTGTCGTAGCCGAGGTCGAGGGTGCGTATCGTCACCGGCCGGCCGGCGGCGGCCTTCACCACCCGGGAATACGACGAAAAATGCGTTTCCTCGTCCGGCTCGCCCTCGTTTTCGAGGTAGATGAATTCCGTCCGGTACAGACCGATGCCGTCGGCGGAGTTTCTGACAATGGACTCCGTCTCCTGGGGGAATTCGATGTTCCCCTGGACATGGACGCGGCAGCCGTCCAGGGTGACGGCCGGGCGCCCGGATTCGGACAGGAGTTCGGCGCCGAAGCGGCGGAAGTCGGCGCGCATTTTTTCATAGGCGGCGCGGGTCGATTCCTGCGGCGAAATAATGAGGAGGCCGCGACTGCCGTCGAGGATGACTTCGGTGCCGGACTGGATAGTGTCTGAAATATTGCCGAGACCGACCACGGCGGGGATTTCCCGGGCCCGGGCGACAATGGCCGTGTGGCCGGTGGTGCCGCCGATATCGGTGGCGAAGCCGAGGATATGGTCGCGGTCCATGTCGGCGGTTTGGGACGGCGTCAGGTCGTGGGCGATGATGACCACTTCGCGGCCAAGCGAATGAAGCTCCTCGTACTGGCGGCCGAGAATGGCGCGAAGAAGGCGGCGTTCGATGTCCTGCATGTCGTTGATGCGCGGATTGAGGAATGGCTTTCCCTTGAGGCCCCGGACATATTCGCCGATGGTGCATTGAACGGCGTATTCCGCCGTCATGCGGTTTCTTTGGATGCGGCGGAGCACTTCGGAATTAAGGGACGGGTCAGACAAGATGAGAATATGCGCGTCGAAAATCGGTCCGACATCCTGGCGGGCGTCGGCCTGGACCGAGCTTTTCAGCTTGGTGATTTCCGCCTGAGCCTTGGCGACCGCCTGCTGGAAGCGATCGACCTCTCCGGGAATGAGTTCTTCATCCGACAAGTACGACGGCGGAAGCTTGGATTCCACCGATCCAAGAACATAGACGGGACCAATGGCCACGCCCTGGGAAACCGGTATTCCGCGAATGATTGTTTCCATAAGAACCGAAGCCGCCCCGCCAGAGAATGAGGTCTTGTATCTAAATTTCCCGTTAATTCTTATTAACCATAAACCACACCGTACAGCCGCAGACAGTACGGGCACGCCGACGGCGGGAGCCGCTCGGTTGCCAGCGTGTTGCGACGAGGTAATTCTATTCCCAGGAACTCCGAAGTCTAGCCAAATTTACGGAAAATTTGGTTATGCCGGTGCTCGCCCGCACCGATGCGGCGGTATTTGCGTCAGGTTTGTGTCGGTGAAACTTTTTCAGGTGGGTCGAGAATGAGAGTCGAGAGGGTTTTCGGAGGCGGTTTTTTAAAGGCTTTTAATATTTACCGCTTGACAAAGAGAAGTCAGATCGTACAATATATCGGTCGAAGGAAGAGGTTATCCTTTTGACAGGCAAAGTAGTGAGTATTTTGTAGTTGAGATTTTGTATAACCATACCGCGGGGTGGAGCAGTCTGGTAGCTCGTCGGGCTCATAACCCGGAGGCCGCAGGTTCAAATCCTGCCCCCGCTACCAATATTCAAATTGAGCCCTTTGACGATGTTGTCGAAGGGCTTTCTCATTGTTATATCAAGACTTCCATTCTTTAGGGTCAAGTTCAAACAGACGATTTCGACAATCAGTCGCTTTTCGGCAATATCTGCGCTAATCCATTTTGTTTTAAGGTGTTGCGACAGTTCTAATACTTTCATGGCAATATCGCCTATTTCGGTCTTTTGCTGCTCCTGACCGTCCTGATGCACCTTGAGCCTTGCCAGCTTTTTCCGTAATTCCTGGTCCTTTTTGGTATAGGTGTCGGCTTCGATTTCCCGGTGCATCCGCAAAGATAAAAGCAGGTCGCGGTCCTTATCGATTTGCTGGATTTCCCGGTGTATTTCCCGAAGCAGTGCCGAGTTGTCCGCCACTTCGGACTTCATTTTCTGGCGAATGACTCGTTGCATCCACTGAATGACCTTCGGGTCGTGGACATGAAGCTTGTCGAATAACGCAAGCATCTGATTGTCCAGTTCAATTCCGTTCACGCGTTCGCGGGGATGCCCCGCGTCGGTATAGCCGGCGCAACGGTAGTAGGTGTATTCACGGCCGTTCTTGTTCTTGATTTCGCAGACAACCGGCCTGCCGCAGTGCCCGCAGGTAATCAGGCCGTGGCCGTATATCGAATCATGCTTGGCGTACACGCCCTTCCCCAATATCACCTGCACCCGGTCAAAGGTCGCATGGTCAATCAGTGCGGGATGCTTGCCCTCCAGCCATTCCTCCCGATAGCGGATTTCTCCGAGATAAGCTCTGTCGGTAAGGATTTTGTGTAGCTTGCTACGAGCGAAGTACGGCTGACTGACGCAATAGCTGCGACCTTCCGCTTTCATTGCCGCACTCAGGGTATCAAGACTATGACGGTGGAAAGCGTATAACTCAAATATGCGTTTGACGTTGTTCGCCTCGTCCGCATTGATACGAACGAGCCCGCGCCCGCCTTCTCGGTAATTCTCATAGCCATAGGGAGCGAGACCGGGAAATAGGCCGCTATGCGCCCGCCTCCGGACCCCTTCCGCCGTTCGGATGGCAAGTTGGTCGCTGTAAAACTGGCTGATGGCGGCGAGCATATTGGAGTTCAGCTTGCCTGCCGGGGTTTCGTCGAACGGTTCGGTGATGCAAACGATTTCGATGCCATGCTTGTCGCGGAGTTCGACCAAATCAATCCAGTCCTTCATGTTACGGGCGGCACGGTCCACTTTATAGAAAAGCAGACCGTGCACCTCTTCCTTATTCTTTCTGGCGTAATCAATCATCTTATGGAAGGTTTTTCGCTTCTCGCTCTTGTGGGCGGTTTCGGCCACACGGTACATTTTAAGGATAGCGGCATTGTTCTTTGCCGCCCATTCACGCAAGGCGTCTTCCTGGATGTCCAGGCTGAAACCGCGCTCCTGTTATTCCGAAGACACGCGGGCAAGGGCGAGATAGTTTTTCATTCGTCAATCTCCTATGTTGTCGTTCGTTCAAATGCATCGACAAGTCGCGATATGCTATTTCAAGAGAATCTGAATCTGTCAGTGTCTTTGCGTAATATGGCTGCCATGTCTTGATCGTGTCAGTCAGTAAATCGGGCGTCACCCATGCGGGTGTTCCGGCTGGAAGAACTCGCTGCGATGCTTGGTGCTCTGCTGTCATATATTCTCATTTCTGTCCTTTGCTGTCTGGTTGGGATTTTACTGCGCTTTGTTGTGATATATGCCGGAGTACCGCACCCTCCCTCAACCTCCGGCTCAAGGGCTACGAGGGGCCGCCCCTTACACCCCGTCCCCCTCGTCGCCGGCCCAGCCTAAATGAGACCGACGCCGATGGTGACGGGGCTACAGGGGCTAAAACCCTAATCATGTGTGGGTTCACACCATCACCATTGCCAATGAAAAGAGGGCCGTCCGGCACATGGCCGGATAGCCCTCTACGGAATGATTCAATCTCTCCATCGGCCGGCAAGGATGGCACGAATCCTCGCCGCTTCGGCTTCAACCTCGGCTTGCTTGCGCTTCGCCGCATCGGCCAACCACGCGCCCATCGTTCCCACATGCCAGAGTCATTTTCCAGAACACCCGACCGGAGACGGCAAAACGCGCCGCGCCACCATGCGCTGGATTGTACGTCCCGAACATTCGAACAGCCGGCACAATGCTTGTTTGGTGACGAAATCGTCAGGAGCGTAGCCATTTAAGGTGCTGCAAAATACTGTTGCCGATATCCCATTACCGGCAATCGACGATACGGATTTTGTTTCTTCGGTATGATAGATCATAGAGTATTCCCAATTTTTCTCCCTTCTGCTGTCTGATTGGTGCCGAGATTATAAATCGCGGGAGACGGATTTCAATGGAATAAATAGAATATTTTAGATTATCTTTTTTGCTTCGGACCCTAATGGACTAGAACGGACTTTACTGGACTAAAATGGACTCAGGAACTTTTTTCTTCGGATAAAACAAAATTCAGCGAGACATGCAAACGCCGTCCATCCGTCGCCATTCCGGTGTACACTTTTTGGAGTTGCCAAATGATTGCGCTTTCCGTGCAGGCCACGTGGGGAAATGACGAAGATGAAGAATCGGGTGGTATGGGTGGTGTCGCAGTTTTAGAAGTATTGCGTCGTAGGTTTTCCACCGTGGTGTCAAAGAAGTCCGCTATTTGCTGGAGCCGGCTTTCGTCCGGCGTCCTCATTCCGCGTTCCCAGGGCGACCACTGCTGTGGCGAGACGTTTCTTCCTATGTAGTGTGAAAACGCCTCAGCACATTTCTTACCGCCGCCTCGGCCGGGGAAATTCTTTACGCGTTCGGCGCGAATGTTGGCCGCGATAGTTTTGCGTAGTTCATCCGGTATTCTGCCCATTGACAGCCCCCTTTCAGCTTGGCCGCCAATAAAAAGGCGGCATCCGAGCGTGAGGCTGACCGACTCCTGACAGTGCCGTTGACACCACGACATCGAACGCCGCCAAAGAGCATAGAGCGGGTCCGTCAGTCACGGTGTCAAAGTCAAAGCATTAGCGAAGCTGTCAGGATTCGTCAGCCATAGACCTTCGAC
>JAJQFC010000206.1 GCA_021201355.1 Planctomycetaceae bacterium
CGATGTCCAGGTTGTAGTCAAGGGCGAATTGACCGAGGATGGCGTTGGCCATTTCCTTAAGGTCGCGGCCGGGAACCAGACCGACCATGATGGAGGAGACCGACCCGGGTGTGAACGTGCCGGCGGCGGCGCTCCCCGCGTTTCGGAGCAGCTTCCGGGCGTTGTTCATGGTCATAAACACGGTGGTGTCGAACCCCATGCCTGTCCGGTCGAGGCGGGCGGCGATGGTGAAGTTTTTCCCGAACAGCGACACCTCGCTCCCGACCTCGCCGATAATCATGTTGCCGACCACCACCTCGCCGTCGTCGGGCGGCCGGGCGGTGGCGGAATCCATCCAGGGGCCGACTACGAAGTCGGAGGCCGGATCGTAGGCGATAAGCTGCACCGGCATGGTGCAACACGACGCGTTCAGGGTCGCCAGGTACAGTTGCGGCGCGACCTTGGCGATGCCTGGCACGTCGCGCAGTTTGTCGGCAAGGTCGCCACGGAGGAAAAAGGTGCTCGGTTCGCCCCGGAGCAGCGCGGCCTGCAGTTTCTTGTCGTATCCGTGCGGCACGACAAGGATGTCCGCACCGAGCCGCCGGGACATGCTGCGGATGCCGTTCTTGACGCATTCGGCAAGAAGGGAGCCGCCGAACATGGTAAAGGCGAACAACGCCACCACCACCGTCAGGCCGATGCTCCGCACCGGTTTTCGACCGACATTATTCAGGGCTATACGCCAGGTTGTAAGAGGCTTCATCGCCACGCCGCTCCCGGAGAAAGACGCTTCGGAGAAAGAAAATATCGATAACCCCGCACAGGGCGATCAGGGCCGCGACGATCATCGCCGCCGGATAGGTGCCGGTTCGGCACGGCATCATCGGCGACCTGCACATGCCGATAAGGACGGTCGGCACGAGGGCGGCGGCAATGCCGGCGGCCACCACCGCGATGGCCAGGACGGTCCGGGCCGCGGCTCCCTTCAGGAGGAAGAGAAGGACGCCAAGACCAACGACCCCCACCCCGATCCCGGTCAGCCACACCCCGCTGTGGTAACAGCGCATCGGGGCCGCATGGTCCTTGATCGGGCAGACAGGAAACAGCCATCCCGGAATCGCGGTCAGGAGGAGGCCGAGGGCGACGAGGGGAAGAGTAAGACAGAGTGATCGCTTCATTGAGGATTTCCCCATTCTATTCAGGCCGACTTGTGCAACTCGGTCCCGGAGGTCATTCTGGCGATTTTTCCGTGTTCCAGCACGATAACCCGCTCCGCATGGGCGCCGACTTCCGGGGAGTGGGTGACGACGATGATGGTGCTTCCCGCATCGTGGAGGCGATGGAGGATTTGCATGACCAATTTCTCGTTCGCCTCGTCGAGGTTGCCGGTGGGCTCGTCGGCGAGGATGAGCTTCGGGCAGTTGATGAGCGCCCGGGCGATGCACACCCGCTGCTGCTCGCCGCCGGAAAGCTGGCTCGGCAGGTGCTTCGCCCTGTCCCCGAGGCCGACGTTTTCCAGCGCCTCCAGCGCTTCCTGTTCATCGGGAAGGCTGTGGTAGTACTGGGCGATGACGACGTTCTCCAGCGCCGTCAGGTAGGGGACGAGGTGGAACTGCTGGAAAATGAGGCCGATTTTGTCCCGCCGGATGGCGGTCAACCCCTTCGAGGTCTGCCGGGACAACTCTTCGCCGTCCAGGAGGACCGACCCGTTCGACGCCTTGTCCATGCAGCCGACGATGTTCATCATAGTCGTTTTCCCCGACCCCGACGGGCCCATGATGGCGAGCCATTCTCCCTCTTTCACCGTCAGGTCGACATGCTGCAACGCCTTCACCGAACCGTAGGTCATGGATACGTCTTTGAGTTCAAGTATGTTCATGGTTCTCATTCTCCGCGCAGGACTATGGCGGGTTCGACGTCCGCCGCCTTTTTCACCGGAATCAGGCAGGCCACCACCGTGACCGCCACCGCCGCGACCAGGGCGGCCGGCACGGCCAGGTGGTCGAAAGCGACCGACCGGCTGAACACATTCATGCTGATGAGCTGGGCAAAGAAAAATCCGCTCACCGCGCCGATGACGCCGCCAGCCACGCCGAGAACCGCCCCTTCGGCGATAAACTCGCCGACTATGGTCGAGCTTTCCGCCCCGATGGCTTTTTTGAGGCCGATTTCCTTCCGCCGCTCCATGACCACGGTCATCATGGTGGTGGCGACGCAGATAAGCGTCAGTCCCATGACCACGGCGGTGACGAGGAAGACGAGCGACCGCAATTTGCCGAGAACGGTGGCTTCCGAACTGGCGACCCGCTTCACCAGCCGGGGGGCGACCCCGGCCACGTTGTCCTCGATATCGAGGGCCATTTCCTCGAGTTCGGCCTGGCTGCCTTCGATGCTGATTTCCACAAGGTTGACCTGACCGGCGTTGCCCATCATTTTTTCAAGCGTTGCGAGTTCGATAAATATAACGCTCTCCTCCGTCCCGCCGGTGGTGATGACGCCGGACACCACCATGTCCAGGGCGAACGGGCTCATTTCCTTGCTATGGCCGGAAATCCGCGTCTGGGTGCCCGGCGTTATGCCGGTGACCCGGGCGATTTCCGCGCCAATCATGATCTCATTGCCGGAGGCGGGCCAGGCGCCGTCGACCTGCCAATACGGGCTGGTCTTGGCCACCTGGGCAAAACGCACGCCGGCGGTGGTGTATGGCTGGCGGTTGATGCTGAGGGATTCATACCGGTACGGGGTAATGCCGACCAGTTTGTCCGGCTGAAGATACTCCGCCGCCTCTTCCACTTCGTCCATGGTCATGAGGCCGGTTTCGCCCGTCGGCACCAGCACCATATTGGCCCCGTAGGAGCGGAACTCGCGGCCAAGCTGGCGAGGAATGTCGTTTTACTCGCACAACACCCCGCACCCCCGGGCCCCGCGTGTGCCGGGGGCTAGAAGGGCCGCCGCCATGCGCGACCGGCGGCGGGTCAGGGAACGGAGGATCATGGTGATGAATACGAGCCGTTTTTTCATGCCGGGTTATCTTCCATGCAGCACCTGCGTCGGACGCAGGGACAGGAGCAGTTTAATGGCCGGGAGACTGCCCAGTACGGTGACGAACACCACCATCGCCGCCACCAGCGGAATCGCCGTCGAACTGATGGAAATGGCGGCGCCAAACACGGTCTCCCCGATGATTTTCGAAAACCAGATGCCCAGTCCGTATCCGGCGAACGCGCCGGCCACCGAAGTCACCATGAGTTCGGCGAGGACGAGGAGGAGAACGTCCAGGTCGGTCGCGCCGATGGCCTTCAGAAGGCCGATTTCCGTACTCCGTTCGAGCACGCTGGCGGTGACCAGATTGGACAGGGCGAGCGCCGAACAGGCCATGCTGAGGACGGTGAGGAGGAGCATGAGCAGTTCGATTTTGCCGAGAATCGCCCCCTCCGACTCCGACACCTGGAGAATCGGCTTGGCGCGCGCGTCGGTGAGAACTTCCTCGATCTGGTAGGCGATGGCGCTGATGTAGGCGGTGCAGTACCACGTCTCCCATTCCTTGGCGGACAGGCTGCCCGGACTCCGGGCGGCGCGGCGGGCAAGATCGTTCTCCGGCGTGGTCAGGGCGCTCACCTCGACCCGCTGAACCAGATTCGGGAGGCCGGTCATGGCCTGCACCAGCGCCAGCGGCAGAAAGGCCTAGTCATCCTCGGCGCTGCCGCTGTTGAAGACGCCGGTGACGACGACGGATACCGGCTCACCGTTCGGGCCGGAGACATCGAGCCTGTCCCCCGGTTTCAGGCCGAGCCGTTTGGCAATGACGTAGCCGAGCACCGCTTGATCCCCGGCGGCATCGTCCGGCCAGTCGCCTTCCATGGTCCACCATGATTTGAGGCCGCGCATGCCGGTCGCCACCTTTTCACCGGTGGGAAGGTCGAGAGTCTTCCTAAACCAGGTGCCGACCGCCGTGAACGAGCGGTCGTGATCCGGCGCGGTGACCGGCGTTTCCAGGTACGGGGCGAAGTCGACAATGTTGTAGGCCCAGAAGATTGTTTTCAACCGGCCGAGTTCGTCCTCCCGCAGGTACTTGTCGCTCACTCCCGCGCCTTCTTCCAGCCCGTACAGGTCGCCGAGAAACGACGCGCCCCGGGGAACGACGTTGAGGTTGGCGCCGTACGTTTTCAGTTCCTGGTTTATCTTGTCGCCGACGTCCAGCATGACGTTCAGCATGGCGGTGGCGAGGGACACGCCCAGCATCACGGTAAGGGCGATAAGGAGGAGCTTCCGCCGCTGCCTGACGATGCCGCCTTTGATTATCCGGGTGAACATGGGTTATTCCTTGAAGCGCCACAGATCCCGTTCGAGATCCTCGACAGAAATGTGCATGTGCCCGTCCTCGACCCGAAAAGCCAGGGGCACGGGATTGCAGCCGCCGGGGAAGCCGATGGTCGACTTGTTCATGACCACGTCGCAGAGAATGCAGATGACCTGATCGTTCCGTTCATAGTAGCCGGATGGGCCGCAGATATCGCAGGCGTCGAGGCCGACGCCGAAGGCGGTTTCGTTTTTCTTGATGACGATGTAACGGATTTCCGTCCCGTCGGGCGCTTCGTGCCTGAACCGGTGCAGCTTGCCGTCGTCGATCATCGGGAGCGGGAGAAGGATTTTTCCGTCCCGCACCGCGACTTCGAGCGGCGGTTCGAGAACGACGGCCTGGTTTTCGTAGGCGGCGCCGACAGTCACCGAGAGGGTCGCCGTGACAAAGACGACGGCAAGGACCGCACACCAGCGCCGATGGCTCCGCGCCACAGCCCGCAGCTTGCGGACCAGCGCCGGGTTGGGCGCTTCCGGCCGGGCGTACCTGTTCCGCAGGTAGACGACGACAGCGCATACCGCGCATACCGTCATCAGGACGAAGAGAAACCATTCAGCATGGTTCAGGCCGTCAATGACCACCCTGACCCGGAAGGCGGTGCGCTCCACCAGATTCCGGCCCACGACAATCTGGAGAACGGTGAGGAGCTGCCGGGCGGCGAACACGAGGAGAACCGCCTGAAACAGGTAGGTAACCGCGCGCCGGGTGAGCTGGCGGAAAATCGACGCCGTGGCGAAGTGCGCGAGGAGGACAAGGAGAATGCCAAGGGCATAGCCGATGACCTTGGAGGCGCAGCGGGTGTTGAAGATGGTGTCCATGCCCACGGCGAAATCGAAGGGGAAAAAGAGAATGTCCGGGAGGGTGAACCCGACCCACAGCGCGAGCGCGAGAAAAGAAACAATCCCGAACGCGGCGCGGGCCGTTCCGGAAAGCGGATTTTTCTTCGGAAGCCACAACAGAACCGTCATCGCCGCCTCCACAGCGAGGGTGGGAAGGAGGACGGCGAGGTTATAATATTCACGGACGACAAATCCCGTGTTCTTTTTCAAGAGAACCAGAACCACCGACGCCGCCGCGCCGAGCCAGAATCCGCCCCACAGGGCCTTTCTGACGCCGGGGCCCATGCGGTGCGCGTAGAGGACGAAAAAGACCCCCAACACCAGCATGAGCGGCAAGGCTGAATTGGTTACCGCAATGATATATTTGAGCATGTCTCGTCACCCGTCTTGGGAGTGGTGGCGCCTCTGAGTGCTACAAGAGCGCGAACCGCGCTCCAACGACAGCAACGCCATTTCCCACTCCGTGGCCGGATTGAGAAATGGCATCGCGAGAAGACCGATACGTACTACTCCGTTACGACGCTCTCTACCACACGCGGGGAATGTAGTCGAAGTCCCAGCTCACCTCAATCGGCTTTTCCCAGTACCGTCCCGTGACGCCCGTTTCCTTGTCAATGTGCAGGAGATAGCTCTGCTTGGACGGGTTTTCGATGATGAAGGTGATTTTGTAGCGGCCGGGGCCGTCAAGCTTGACGTTGTTGCCGTAGTGGGGGCCGTCGCTGGCGCTCATGGGCATGAAGGTGCCTTCAATCGTCTTGCCGCCCTCTTTGACCGCTTTGTAGCGGACGGTCAGGTAAGGAACGAAATCACCGGCGCCATACCCGAGGTTGTTGCCTTCGAGAGCCGAGATGTCGGCTTCCATGTGCATGTCCGCATCCGCCGCGGCGAGACCGCCCAAGCCGGCGGGATCCATATCCACGGGCTGAAAATAGACGCCCGCGATATTAAGGGGGAACACTTCGTGATCGTCGCCGACCGGGAACTCTTCAAACCCGGCGGTTTCGGCGCTGGGCGCGGGGGCGGCGGCGTGCGCCTGGGGCGCGACAATGGCGAGACCAAAAACCACCAGCGCGGCGGCCAGTCCGAGCTTTCGTAGAACGCTGTCCATGACTCTTCCTTTCTTTACCCAAAATGAAACACACAAACCACACGATGACATCTCCGCCCTCGCGGACATCAGCCGCGGGCGACGGATTGTTCCCCGGTTACTTGCCTTCCTTCAACCTGCGCTGCTCCCGGATGTATTCGATTTTGCGCTGTTCGAATTCCTCCGGAGTAAGTCCTTCGGTGGAGACCGCCGCATCGAAGGCGGCCAGTTCCTCCGCCGTCGGCATGATGAAGTCCTCGACCTCCGCGGGCGCGCCATCGGTTTTGCCGTCCAGTTGGTCGGCGTCTTCCCGGAGCAGCACCTTCAGTCTCGCCAGCTCTCGGAGTACCGCGTCCTTCGGTTCGTTTCGGGTCATCTGTTTCTTGATATCGCTGAAGATGTACTCGACGAGGGAGACCCGCTTGCCGGAGATGTATTCCATCACCGTGCGTTCGAATCCCATCTTTTCGTAGAAGCCGAAATAGGCGTCGTTGACGCTGTCCTTGGCCCCCTGGACATCACCGTCCGCGTATTTGCTGGCTGCCTGGTCGAGGCGGATTTCCATTTCGGTGGAGATATCGCCCCACGACGAATAACTTTCCCCCGCTATCGCCGCGCCAGTCGACACAACGATAAACAGCGCAACAAACCCCACAAATCCGGTACACCGAACCATAATGGACTCCCATCGGGTCTTTATGTTTTATTTCTAAAACACAATCCGCACTAAAAAGGCGGCACTGCCGCCTAGGAATGTTTTATTACTTAAACTCAGGAATGGCGATTTTAAGAATTCGTACTTTTTCGTCAAGATGAAAAATAAGAATATTAGTGCGAGTTTCTTGTGAAGCTCTGCCGGGCGGGTACTTGGGTCGAATATTCTACGGACAGCGCATATTGACGAGGCTCACGGCAGACTCCACCTTTATTCCGGCGATGACAAAGGTCGCAAGGAACGCTTTCGACCACTCTCGCGTGAACTCATCGAAAAACTGATCGCCTACGGCAAAAGCAACGACGCGAAAAAAAACGCTATGCAAGGAGGCGGGCCGAAGCGAGAGCAAACCCCGACATCGACGTTCCGGCTAACCCGCTTCTCTATGTGCCGTCGCATCCCGCCCGCGTCATTCAGGCGGACTTGGAAAAAGCCAGTGTCAGCATCACGACCGCAAACGGCAAGCTGGAATCCCATGTACGTAGAAAAGCATATATCAATCTCGTAGTCTCGACCGGCGCATCCCGGCATTCCACACCATATCTAACAATGAAGGTATACGGCGAGGCAGTTGATACACGCCTGACCGCCACCGCGGCAATGGTCGGCGACCTGATTAGCGGGCAGTCAAAATCGGCTGGTCTCGAAAAGTGGCCAAAATCAGCCCAAGAGCCTGAAAACGCGTTTCTAAATAAAGAGGCAACCCCTTGCGATGCAAGGGGTTGCCAGTCTGAAATATTGGTACCGGCGGGTGGAATTGAACCACCGACCTATGGGTTATGAATCCATCGCTCTAGACCGCTGAGCTACGCCGGCATTGTAGATTTTTGTATATGTGGACAAACCACCGCTTCCATCGGTTGCTGCAATAGAAACCGAACCTACATGTATCCATTCGTCTCGGTTAGCGCTTGCTGAACTGGAAGCTGCGGCGGGCACCGGGTTTGCCCGGCTTTTTACGCTCGACCATGCGGCTGTCGCGGCTCAGGTAGCCCTCTGTCGACAAGGACGGCTTCAGCTCTTCGGAAAGCTTGACCAGAGCGCGGCCGAGACCCATCATCAGGGCGCCAGCCTGGCCGGTCATGCCGCCGCCGCGAATGGAAGCGAAGACATCGTATTCGCTGTCCAATTCAACGTGCTTCAGCGGGCCTTCGACAAGCTTCCGCAGGCGAAGACTCGGGAAATACTCGGTGTGTTCGCGGCCGTTCACGACGATCTTGCCGCTGCCCTTTTTGATGCGAACACGCGCCACCGAACATTTACGGCGACCGGTTCCCCATTCATAGCCATGCTTGTCAGCCACAGTTGTCTCCAATACACTATTTAATTATGTTTCTTAATAATACCGTAAACTGTCTTCCGGTTAGCGGGTCACCGTCGCCAAATCCAGGGACGACGGGTTCTGCGCCGCGTGCGGATGTTCGGAACCGGAGTAAATCTTCAGTTTCTTAATCATCTTCTCGCCCAGCTTGCCCTTCGGCAACATGCGCTTCACCGCCATATAGAGGATACGGTCCGGGTGACTCGACAGCACCTTGCGAGCGGTAATTTCCTTCAAGCCGCCGATGTACCCGGAGTGGCGGCGGTAAATCTTCTTGTCCCACTTCGCGCCGGCGAAGACAATCTTTTCGCAGTTCACGACAATCACGCCGTCGCCACAGTCGAAAGACGGTGTATAATCGGGCTTGTGCTTGCCCATCAGGCGCATGGCAATCCGGGACGCCATCCGGCCAACAATCTGATTTTCGGCGTCAAGCACAATCCAGTCGCAGGTGTGCTCGGTCGGCTTACGCATGGTTGTTTTCTTCATTGCCGTCATGGCGATTCCTCAAATGCTATGGTTCCACTGGTCATTCGCCATCACGGGCGACAGCCGTAAAAGGCGCGCCGCCGGAGGCAAGCATAAAAACACCCCAAACCGGTCTATCCGGCCTCGGGGAAAGGAAAGAGGATAATTATTCCCTGAGTACTTGTCAATAGGAAAATTGGTTTTTTCAGCGAAATTATTCAACTACAATCAACCTCGCCCGAACACGCCCTCGCCTACCATCGCATCCAATCCATACCTGCGCGACGGTTCCGTTTTGCGCGTGCCGGTAATCACGGTTATCGCTGGCGTAACGATCTTCACAGTCATAAGCCCACTTGCCTATCGTCGCAACTGTTATGGCAATTACAAATGTCACGAAAGGTGACGGGTAAAGCGAATGTGGATAGCTGTGACGCCCTGTCACCGGAACGATCCGCCCGACCTTTATGTCCGTGACGTGACCAATCCCTCCCGTAATAATCAATCGGGTTCACCGGTTCCGACCACGCCGCCGCCCTGCTCCATGCACGCCATTTCGAAAAAAAGACACGACAAAACCCTTTTAGTGGCTCGGGCTTTGTCGTGTCTCTGCGGGTTCTGGAATGACCGGCCGCGCGGTGCCGCTTTATCGCATGGCGATGGGCTCGACGCCGGTGATGGTGGACATGCCGAAGATGTTCGAGGCGGCCGGGTCAATGAGGATGTCGACGCGACGGTTCAGCTTCTTCGACGCCCGGTCGGTGTTCGGCACGATAGGCCGCAGCTCGCCCCAGCCGGTCGGATACATCATGGTCGGCGGGTAGCCGGCCCGCTTCAGCTCGTCGACAACCGACTTGGCGCGGAGGAGCGACAGGTGGAGGTTGTCGTTGATGCCTTTGGAACGGAGGTTGGGATTGCGGACCGGGTCGTTGTCGGTGTAGCCGACGACCATGAGGAACAGGTTTT
>JAJQFC010000068.1 GCA_021201355.1 Planctomycetaceae bacterium
TTCCCCGGGTGCTGCCGACGGTCGAATCAATCGAGCAATGCCAGCGACTCGGATATAAACTAACACACATTATCGCCATGCAGGGTCCGTTTTCGGAAGCGCTGAACCGGGCCATTCTCGAACAGTTCGGTATCGACGCCCTCGTCACCAAGGACGGCGGGGCCGCCGGCGGCCTTGGCGAAAAACTCGCCGCCGCCCGCGCCCGCCGCGCCCGGGTTCTCCTGGTCGGCCGTCCCATCGGCGACGGCGGCCTTACCCTGGAAGAGCTTGTCGGCCGCATCGGCCGCGATGTGGAGACGGCATGAACGTCACTCTCGTCAGCGCCGGCATGGGAACCGCCGATACCCTGACCGGCGAGGCCGGCCTCGCCATCGCCGCCGCCGACTGCGTCATCGGCGCCGAACGGCTCCTCGCCTCGCTCCCGCTGCCGGACGGCGCCGCCCGTGCGCCGCTGGCGCTCCCCGAGGACGTTGTCCGTCATCTCCGGGACAACCGGGACAGCTTCGCCTCGGCGGTTGTCGTCCTCAGTGGCGACGCCGGGTTTTATAGTGGCGCCAAACGGATACTTGAACTCCTGAATATTCAGGCCCTCCTCGCCGCCGGGTCTGAAAATGCCCCGTCCCTTTTCGAAGTGACCGTTATTCCCGGCGTCGGCGCGGTGCAGTATTTTGCCGCCAGGCTTCGCCGTCCCTGGCAGGATTTCCGCCTCGCCAGCGCCCACGGCGTCGACACGGACGTCCTGGCGGAAGTTCTGAACCATCCGTGCGTGTTCTTCCTCACCGGCGGCCGGTTGGACGTCGGTGCGATTATCAGAATTCTTCATCGGTCCGGCCTCGACGACGCCGTCCTCACCGTCGGCGAAAACCTCGCCGCCCCGACGGAACGCATCGTCCGGGGAACGGTGGAGGAACTGCTCCACGAAACATTCAGTTCCCTCGCCGTTCTTCTCGTCGAAAACAGCCGCACATTCACGAGAAAAACCGCAGCCGCCGGCATTCCGGACGACGACTTCATCCGGGCCAACGTCCCCATGACGAAACGGGAAGTCCGCGCCGTCGCCGTCTCCCTCCTCGCTCCCGAGCCGGCGGACATCCTCTATGATATCGGCGCCGGCACCGGATCGGTTTCGGTGGAACTGGCCAATTGCGCCCGTCGCGGACGGGTCTACGCGATTGAACGCCTTCCCGCCGCCTGCGAACTCATCCACAAAAACCGGAGCCGCTTTGGCGTTTATAACCTGGAGGTTGTCTCCGGCGCTGCGCCGGCGATTCTTGAATCGTTGCCGCCGCCGGACCGAGCCTTTATCGGCAGCAGCGGCGGCGACATCGCCGCCGTCCTCGCGGCGCTGGTCGGGAAAAACCCGGCCGTACGGATAGTCGCCGCCGCAATATGCCTGGAAACGGTCGCCGAAGTGATGGATGCCTTTACGACGGAAAATCTGGCGCGGGCGGAAGTGGTGCAGGTCGCGGCCAGTCGGACGCACGGCGTCGGCGGCAAACATCTCCTCCGTGCCGAAAACCCGATTTTCCTCCTCGCCGCCGGAGGCCCTGTGAATGCCTGACGCCCCCCGCCTCATGGTGACCGCCCCGGCCAGCGGGTCGGGTAAGACGACGCTGACAGTAGGGCTCCTCCGCGTCTTGCGTCGTCGCGGCCTCGCTCCGGCCGCCTGCAAATGCGGCCCTGACTATATCGACCCGATGTTCCACCGCCGTGTCCTCGGTGTCGACGGGTATAACCTCGACCTGTTTTTTGCGCCGCCGCCGGTGGTCCGGAAACTGCTCGCCCGTGCCGCCGCCACGGCCGGCGTCACCGTTATTGAAGGCGCCATGGGCTATTACGACGGTATCGGCACGACGGACGAAGCCAGCGCCTACGCCGTCTCCCGGATAACCGAAACGCCCGCCATTCTTGTCGTGCCGGCGGGCGGCGCCATGATGTCGTTGGCGGCCCTGGTGGCGGGTTTTAACAATTTCCGGTCCGACAGCCGGATATGCGGCGTCGTCCTCAACAAGGCTTCGGACCGGGTGTACGAAAAAGCGAAAACCGTTCTCGAAAAGGAAACCGGACTTCCGGTTTTTGGGCGCCTTGGTCGGGACGACGCGATCCGGCTCCCGAGCCGTCACCTCGGTCTTGTCACTCCGGACAGCATCGCCGCCATGCAGCCGATCCTTGACCGCCTGGCTGATGCGGTGGAAAAAACCGTCGATGTCGATGCCATCCTCGAGGCGGCCCGCGCCGCGCCTCCCCTCGGTATTCCGGCCGTGACGGCGGGAACGTCCACTTTCCCGCCGGTGCGACAGACATTGGCCGCCGCTGAATCTGGTGCCATGGCGCCGGTTAAAACGGTCCCGCGCCGGTCGGCGGAGCGCCCCGTCATCGCCGTCGCCCGGGACGAGGCGTTTTCTTTTTATTACCGCGAAAATTTGGAACTTCTCGAAGAATGCGGCGCCCGCCTCGCGTACTTCAGTCCACTTCGCGACAGCGCCCTCCCGGCCGAAGCGACCGGATTGTACCTTGGCGGCGGTTACCCGGAAGTCCACGCCCGCGCCTTGTCGGAAAACGCCGGGATGCGCCGATCCGTCGGCGACGCTCTCCGCTCCGGAATGCCGACCGTGGCGGAATGCGGCGGTTTCCTGTACCTTCATAACGAACTGGAGGACGAGAACGGAACGTTCTGGCCAATGGTCGGCGCCGTCGACTCCCGTGGCTACCGTACCGATCGCCTGAGCCGTTTCGGCTACTGTACCGTTACGGCCCGGGACGACAACCTCCTCCTCCCGGCAGGCGGCGAGATCCGGGCCCACGAATTCCATTACTGGGACAGCAGCAATCCCGGAGACGATTGCCTGGCGCTGCGGCCGTCGGGCGAACGCTGGCCCTGCGTCGTCGCCGGCGCGCGATTGTTCGCCGGTTTCCCCCACCTGTACCTGCCGGCAAATCCGGAGGCGGCGACGAATTTTGTAAAGGCGTGTTTATGATTTCACTGCGGTTTTTCACCCTCGCCGTCGGCTTTGTCCTCGACCTTTGCCTCGGGGATCCCCGCACCCTCCCTCACCCGGTGGTGTGGATAGGACGCAGCATCGGCCTAGGTGAAAAAATTCTTCGGCCGCTCTTCCCGAAGTCGGACACCGGCCAGTACCGGGCCGGCTACGTCCTCGTTGTCATTGTTTGCCTGGGAACGCTTATCGCCACCGTGGCCGTTCTCGCCGTTCTGTCTTTTCTTAACCCGATCCTCCGCACCCTCGCCGAGGCGTTCATCTGCTACCAGATGCTGGCGACGAAGTGCCTCGCCGACGCCGCCGGGAAGGTACTCGTTGCGCTGAAGAGCGGCGATCTTGTTGCCGCCCGCGCCGCTGTCGGAGAAATAGTCGGTCGCGACACCGCGTCCATGTCCACCGCCGACATAACGCGGGCAACGGTGGAGACGGTAGCCGAAAACACTTCGGACGGCGTTATCGCGCCGTTATTCTATTTCGCTGTCGGCGACGCTCCCCTTGCGGTCCTCTACAAGGCAATCAATACGATGGACAGTATGATTGGCTATAAAAACGACCGGTACCGCCATTTCGGCCGGGCCGCCGCGATTCTCGACGACTACGCCAATTTCCTCCCGGCCCGCATCACCGGTGTTCTGATGATCCCGGCCGCCTTCCTGACCGGCCTTGACTGGCGCGGCGCCAAACGCATCTACATTCGCGACCGCCGCAACCATACCAGTCCGAACGCCGGTCATCCGGAAGCAGCCTGTGCCGGCGCCCTCGGCGTCCAGCTCGGAGGCGCTTCCAGCTATGCCGGAGAGGTCGTTGTCAAACCGACCCTCGGCGACCCGGCCCGCGCCCTCGGTCCGGACGACATCGTAAGCGCCTGCCGCCTCCTGTATGCCACGGCGCTCCTCGCCTTTCTCGCCTGCGGCCTGGGACTGGCGGCGCTGTGAATGCGAATCGCGTTTTTGCCGCCTGGAGATCCTGTTATTTACAACCGCCCGGGCTTTGATTCGGACTGGCGTGAGAGCACGATCAATCATGTAAAAGCCAGGACGTTTTAAGGAGCGGCGACCTCGACCCCTCAAAACAAAGTATCAGGGAAGCGATACAAAGGCGTCATAAGGAAAGGACAGGAAAACGTGAACCCGATCCACGGCGGCGACATCGCCGGCTATCGTCTCCGCCACGGCGTTGACCCTCTGGATTTCTCGGCCAGCCTTAATCCACTCGGTCTGCCGGATGGCGTCCGCGCCGCCCTCCACGCCGCCGTCGACACCGTCTCGCCTTACCCGGATCCGTGGTGCCGGGCTCTCACCGCCGACCTTGCCGCCGTCCATACCGTCCCGGCGGAAAATGTCCTCGTCACCAACGGCGCCGCAGACGCTATCTTCCGGTTGGTCGAGGCGCTCCGGCCGCGCCGCGTTCTCATGCCGGTGCCGGCGTTTTCCGAATACGGCCAAGCCCTCGCCGTTACCGGGTCCGACGTTCGGGAACACGTCCTTCGCCGTGAGGACGGCTTCCGCCTCCTCCCGAACATCCTTGACCGCATCACGCCGGACGTCGACGCCGTCTTCCTCTGCCAGCCGAACAATCCGGTCGGCGAGGTCATCGACCCAGAACTGCTTCTGGAAGTGTTGCATAAAACCGAGCTGCTCGGTTGCTCCCTCGTTGTGGATGAATGCTTTTGCGACCTGCTTGACGACCCAGACCGCTATTCCCTCGGCGAACGATTGCGCGAAGCCCGTCGCCTTTTTATCATTCGCAGCTTCACCAAACTCTACAGCATCGCCGGACTGCGCCTCGGATATTGCCTTTGCGCCGACGCCAAAACTGTCGAAGCGATGCGCGGGGTCGGCCAGCCCTGGTCCGTCTCGACGCTGGCCGAAGCCGCCGGCCGCGCCGCGATTCGGGAAACGGAGTTTGTCCAAACCACCCGGCGGATCATTCGGGAAGAACGAACCTGGCTAATGGACGCCTTGGCCGGACTCGGCGCCCACATATACGGCAGCAGGGCAAATTACATTTTCTTCACCGTACCGTCCGACGACCTCGCCGTCCGCCTGAAATGGGACGGCATCCTTATCCGCGACTGCCGAAACTTTTCCGGACTCGGCCCAGGTTGCTACCGCGTCGCGGTCCGGCTGCGACACGAAAACAAACGGCTTGTCGCCGCCCTTGAAAAAGCGTTGCCGGCGGCCGCGCATGATTTATTCAAGGAAGAAAAGGCAGGGGAAACGTCGTAAGGGATAAGGGAGAGGTGCGTAATGGCCAAGGCACTCATGATTCAGGGCACAGCGTCCGGCGCCGGAAAAAGTTTGACCGTCGCCGGTCTTTGCCGGTTGTTTCGCCGGGACGGCTACTCCGTCGCCCCGTTTAAAAGCCAGAACATGGCCCTGAACTCGTTCATCACCTTGGACGGCCTCGAAATGGGTCGGGCCCAGGTGGTTCAGGCCGAAGCAGCCGGCATTGAGCCGGACGTCAGGATGAACCCGATTCTCCTGAAGCCGACCGGCGACGCGGTCAGCCAGGTCATCGTGAACGGCGAAGTCGTCGCCAACCTGCCCGCCGCCGAGTATTATCGGAGGAAGCTTGAGTTCCTCCCCGCCATCAAGGCCGCCTACTCGGACCTTGCCGCCAGTCACGACATCGTCGTCATCGAAGGCGCCGGCAGCCCGGCTGAAATCAACCTGGCCGAAAACGACATCGTCAATATGGGTATGGCCGCGATCGCGGACGCGCCCGTCCTCCTTGTCGGCGACATTGACCGGGGCGGCGTTTTCGCCAGCCTTTACGGCACTATCGCCCTCCTTTCGAAAGAGGATCAAGCCCGCATTCGCGGGACAATTATTAACAAATTCCGGGGCGACCCGGCCATACTCCAACCCGGCCTCGACATGCTCCGCGAACTGACCGGCGTGCCGGTTCTCGGCGTCGTCCCGTACCTCCGCCTCGACATCGACGACGAGGACAGCCTGTCGGATCGCCTCGGATGTAACGGCGGCGGTTACAAGCCGGTCGACTGCGCCGTCATCCGGTTGCCGCGATTGTCCAACTACACAGACTTCGCCGCTCTCGAACGTTACCCCGCCATCGGTGTCCGCTATGTCGATCATGTCCGCCGCCTCGGCCAGCCGGATATCTGTATTCTGCCGGGGAGTAAAAACACCATGGCCGATCTCCAGTGGCTCCGTCAGAATGGCTTGGAAACGGCGATAAAACGCCTTGCCGCCGCCGGCCGTTTCGTCGTCGGCGTCTGCGGCGGCTACCAAATGCTCGGCCGCGAACTCGCCGATCCGGACGGCGTCGAATCCGGCGGCACTATGCGCGGCATGGAGCTCCTTCCCGTAACGACCACCTTTTCGAGCGGCAAGGTTCGGACCCGCGTCCAGGGCCGGGTGACATCCCTGAGCGGACCGCTCGCGTTCCTTGCCGGCGCCGAATTCGAAGGCTACGAAATACACATGGGAAAAACCATCCGCCAGAACGCCGCCGGTTCCTTCGCGACGCTTTCCGGCCCGGCAGGCCAGACGGACGACGGCGCCGTCTTCGGTACGGTGTTCGGCAGTTACGTTCACGGCCTGTTCGACAGCGGCGACCTGGCCGAACGCCTCGCCGCCCACATTCTCGCGGAGAAAGGCATGGAAGCGAATTCCGTCGCCGCCATCGACCACGCCGCCCACAGGCAAGGCGAGTACGACAAACTCGCCGACGCCCTCCGGGACAATCTCGATATGAACGCGATTTACCAAATTCTCGGCAACCACTAAAGTACGCAACGCGATATGGGGTTTAAAAAGAAAGGGTGAAGCCAACAGGCTCCACCCTTTCTCGATTCCTAGTCTATTACCACCAGCTGAGGATTTTCTCTTTCGAAGGAAAAGCCAATCCTACCGCTTGATGTTGTAGAACGCGTCGTTGCCGGCGTAGACGGCCGCGCCTTCCAGTTCTTCCTCGATACGGAGAAGCTGGTTGTATTTGCAGATACGGTCGGTGCGGCAGAGGGAGCCGGTCTTGATCTGGCCGGCGTTGGTGGCGACGACGATGTCCGCGATGGTGGTGTCTTCCGTTTCGCCCGACCGGTGGCTGACGACGGCGGTGTAGCGGGCCTTCTTCGCCATTTCGATGGCGGCCAGGGTCTCCGTCAGGGTGCCGATCTGGTTGACCTTGATGAGGATGGAGTTGGCGCAGCCCATCTTGATGCCCTTCTGGAGGCGTTCCGTGTTCGTGACGAAGAAGTCGTCGCCGACGATCTGGAGGCGGTCGCCGAGCTTTTTCGTCATGTATTCGTAGCCCTTCCAGTCGTTCTGTTCAAGGCCGTCCTCGATGGAGACGATGGGGTACTTGTCGATAAGCTTTTCCCAGTATTCGACCATCTGATTCGAGTTCTTCGTTTCCTTCGTGGACTTCTTGAAAACGTACTTGCCGTTCGAGAAGAATTCGGACGCGGCCGGGTCCATGGCGATGGTGATATCTTTCCCCGCCTTGAAGCCGGCGCCCTTGATCGCTTCCATGATGACCTTGAGGGGCGCTTCGTTGTCCGGGAAGTTCGGTGCGAATCCGCCTTCGTCGCCGACGCCGGTGGACAGGCCTTTTTTCTTCAGGACCGCCTTCAGGGTGTGGAAAATTTCCGTCGCCCAGCGGAGGCCTTCCGAATAGGTCTTGGCGCCGACCGGCTGGATCATGAATTCCTGGAAGTCGACGGAGGAGTCGGCGTGGGAGCCGCCGTTAATGATGTTGCACATCGGCACCGGCAGGGTGCGGGCGTAGGCGCCGCCGATGTATCGGTAGAGGGGGAGGCCGGCGCAGTCGGCAGCGGCCTTGGCGACGGCGAGGGAGACGCCGAGAATGGCGTTGGCGCCGAACTTGGCCTTGTTCTTGGTGCCGTCGGCCTTGATCATGAGGTTGTCGATGGCGACCTGGTCCATGACATCCATGCCGAGGACGAGCGGGGCGATTTTTTCGTTGACGTTTTTGACCGCTTTCAGGACGCCCTTGCCCATGTAACGCTTCTTGTCGCCGTCGCGGAGTTCGACGGCTTCGTGTTCGCCGGTGGAGGCGCCGGACGGTACGGCGGCGCGGCCGAACGAACCGCAGGAGGTCACGACATCGACTTCGACGGTGGGGTTGCCGCGCGAGTCCAGAATTTCCCTACCTTGCACAAACATGATTTCCGACATGGTCATATCCTTTCGCTGTCAATAAAACGCCGGGAAAAGTCCCGATGCACTGTAAAATGATTTCAGCCACTATCCCGCGATTCACGGGAGAAGTCAACGAAAAAAGTTGCCTCCACCCCATTCGAAACGCTTGAACGGGAAGGCTTTCCGGGCTGTAACGAATTGTTCGGTTTAAAAGCGTGCTGGGTTGGAATAACGCGGCGAGAAACGGGCGGAAAAGCGGCGGGGAGGTCGAAGTCCTGAGTGAAGTCATGCTGGGTTCTTTATTCAGGAAAACCGGAATGGCGCCGCCACGGACGCCATCGTATGCCGCACGGCGGCTTTTCTACTTGTCGACGTATTTGTGAGATAACTGCAGGAAAAGAAATTTCGATGCAAAAAAAAGCGGATAAAGTACTGCTTAAATGACGCGAAGAGGATTTCAGAAAAAGATCCGTCACCGACCCGTCGCATTACTTTTTGAAAATAACCCTGCTCCGAAACATCCAGCCAAAGAGAAAACTCGACAGGTATGCCAGGGCCAACGGTACGGCATAATCGAGCGGCGGCGGAACGTGGAGATAACGCAGCCCGAGCATAAGGACGCCGTAACGAACCGCAAAACCACTGACCCCGACCGCCGCGTTCTTGATTAGCCGGTTCAGGGAAAGGCGTCCCTTGCGCTGGGGAAACGCCCAAAGCTCGAGAGCCCCGTAACTGATGAGCCCGGACGCCCCGGCCGATATGGTGAGGGCGAAGAGTGGCCACATTCCGGCATGGAGAAGGACGAGAGCGACGACATAACTGAACGTTCCGCACACGGCGGTAATAACGACATAGCGGCTGAACCGCTGCTTGAGGCCGCGAAGCGGGTTCGGCACCTTGTGGAGCGTATCGGTAAATGATTTAAGAAAATTACTCACCATGTCCCCGTCCCGTCCCGGCCGCCGCGCCACGCGGCGTCATTCCTGAAGTTACTGTCAAAATTTTGCCCGCATCCGGTTCCGTCTCCATACATACCGCCGTTAAGATTGCACCACCCGGAGCGGCCGCCGTATTTCCGGCGACGGTTGTGCCGTATAATACTCTCTGGTATAGTCGGTGTACCGCATCGATACTAAACCCAGTCAACCCGGCATCACCCGTTCGGCGACCAGCCACTCCGGCCGATCCGCGGTATTCTAGTGTAGAGCGCGGGACGCCCGGGTAAAAGGGAAAACGATCAAGCGCGGCTTTAATAAAGGAATACAATATGCTCACAAACGACGACCGCCTCCTCATCGCCAGAAGCGCCGGCGCCGACCTCGTCCTCACCCCCGGCATGGTGGCCCGCCACGGCGTCGTCACCGGCGCCACCGGCACGGGAAAAACGGTGACCCTCCAAGTCATGGCCGAGTCCCTGAGCGCCATGGGCGTTCCTGTCTTCATAACCGATATAAAAGGCGACGTCTCCGGTGTGGCTAAACCGGGATCGGCCGACAACGAGAACATATAACGCCGCGTCGAATCGATGGATCTTGCCGCCGCCGGTCTCGCGCCGGCCGGCTGTCCGGTCGAACTGTGGGATATCTTTGGTCAGGAC
>JAJQFC010000284.1 GCA_021201355.1 Planctomycetaceae bacterium
ACCCGCTGCCGGACCCTGACGATGCCGCCGAGGGCGTTCGCGAGAACGCTTTCGCGGCGGCCCTGCTGCTCCTGCGGCAGGGGCCGGGCCGTCTCGACGAGGGCGGTGCATTCGCCGGTCAGGTCGGAGGCGACGGTGGAAAATTCCTCTAAGATATGCGGCAGGACGTCGACCCGGTGGTGGCGGATGAGCAGGCTGAAAAACCGCGTCACCGTTGGCCCGACGCCGACCGCCTCCAGGATGTTCGATGCCGCCGCGACCTTGTCCTCGACGCGGATGGCTGGGGCGGAAAGGAATTCGAGGAGTTCGCGGCCGGGAGCGTCGCCGCGACGGTTCTCGAGGAGCGTGGCGACCGTCTCCAGGTCGTTCCTGACCTCGGCCATTTCGCCGACGGCCTCGGCCTGTTCGGCCAGGCCCTTGGCGTAGCGTTTGGCAAGTATGGCGTCTTGGCTCATAAATCCTTCCCGTACGTCTTCCGGTCCACCCGCGCTATGGCAAAACGAATCACAATTTCATTCCCGCCAGGTCGGCGATGAGGTCGTCGATGGCGGCGTCGTGGTCGGCCGGACCGAGACGCTCCTGGAGAATGCGCCTGGCCTGGTCGCAGGCCCGGCGGGCGGCATCGCCCCGGAGGTCGTCGGAGAACCGTTCCGCCGCGCTGCCGAGGGCGGTGGCGACGCTGCCGGAAATCTGGTCGGCCTGACGGCGGGCGTCGTCGAGGGCCTCTTCCATTTCCGTTTCGGTCAGGCGGGCGATGTCCCGTTTCACCTGATTCTTCTGTTCGTTGATTTCGCCGGCGAGGGACCGGTACTTGTTCCGGTACTCCATGGCTTCGGCCTGGGCGTCCCGGGAATTCCGGAGGGCGACCGCCGTTTTCTTCCCCTGGGTGCCGAGGTAATGCATAAGCGGCCGCCAGAGGAACAACCCGAGGAGGAGGAAAAACCCGAGGGCGTTGTAGAACGTCATCCAGTACGGCCAATTGATGTTCGCCAGGTACGATTCCTCGTAGATCCGGAACGGTTCCTGGAAGGTCCGCCGATCCGGCGGCCGCGACTGGTCCTCGATAATGGCGTGGGCCAGCTTCGCCGCGTTCAGGAGGGTGAGGCGGGCGCCTTTCTCGACAACGACGGTGTCCTTGTTCTCGTCGTAAAACGACAGCCGCTGCGCCATCCTGAGTTCCGCCGGCGTGCGGTTGCCGCGCATGGCTTCGAGGGCGGCGCGTTCGAGATCGACGATGCCGGCGCTCTGGCGGCGGGAGAAGGCCCGGTCGAGGAACGCCTCCGGCGTGATGGTTGTCGTGCCGGCCAGGAGGACGTACATGTAACAGCCGAACAGGAGGATGTAGCCGAGGGCGTAGGTCCAGATGGCCTGGCGCCGGATGCTTTGTCGTTTGGCGCCCCGGCGGATAATTATGTCGCCGGACTTGTACCGGATGATGGTGTCGCCGCCCGCCACCTTCACGGAGGTGGCCTGGCGGCCGGTCAGGCTGGTCCGCTGGCGGCCGCTGACCGTTCCTTCGTGCTCGACGACGACGCGGCGGCCGGAGATGGTCCGGCCCGATTCCTGCCGTTCGAGCCGGCGGGTGACGGCGCCGCGGGCGGTGAGGCGGGAGCTGACGGCGGTGGCGCGGCCGGACGGCTCGCCCGGCGCCCCTTCCTCCCGTTCGGCAAGACGGCGCGCGTCCTCGTCCTTGGCCTTTTTTATGACCATGGTGTGGCGTGAGACGCGCTGGGAATGACGGAATGATCCGGGTCTGTCTGCCATTGTTCCTTTTCTTCCGGTAAATGTCGGGCCGCCAGCGACCGGCGGCACAGGACGAATCCGGTCCAGGCGGTTTTTCTAAAAATCCCGTACCCGGCGCGGGAGCGGGTGACGACGCCGTCATGACTTCACGCGCGGACTGACAAGGCTGCATCCGGTTTTTCTTCGGTTTATTTGCCGCTTCGGCGCGGCGTCAGCGCGTCCGCCACTTCCCGGGCCAGGGCGTCGACGTCCTCGTCCAGGCGCTGGCGGGTGACTTCGGCGGCGGCGCACAGTTCGCGAAGCCCGACCAGTTTCGCTTCCTTTTCCTTGTCCTTCGCTTCCTTGACAATGGCGCCGGCCTCCTTCGCCACCTTCTTCCGGCTTTCGAGGCGAAGGGCCTGGGCGGTGCGGGCGAAATCGTCGTAGCGGCGGCGTTTTTCCTCTTCGTAGCGGGTCGCTTCCTGCTGGTTCTGGCGGTCGGCCTCGGCGCCGATTTCCAATTCGCGGCGGCGCTTTTCCAGCATGACGATAAACGGATCCCAGAGAATGGGCCGGAGCGCCGCCACCAGGGTAAAGAAGATGATGGCTATCATGATGGCGGTGCCGAGCTGGAAATTCACCGGCGCGGCGTGACCGCTCACCGTAATCGTCCGGATGCCCCGGGTCCGGAGGTCGTCGAGGAGCGCCTTGTCGAGGGGCCGTCCGCCGAAGTAGAGCGGATCGCCGTCCGGGTCGTCCGGTTTCGGGATACTGTCCCGGAGGGTGTAATTCATCGCCAGAAGCCGGTACAGTGCCGCCGGGTCGAGAAGGTCCAGCCTGGCCGGTTCACCGTCCGGAACGGATTCCAGATAACTGGTGAAGTCGGTCACCGTCATGACGTGGCCGGGCGGGAAGGTGCCGGACGCGTCTTCCGGCACCTGGTAGCGCTTGTTGTCCAGTTCCATCAGGCGCTGGAACGCCGCCTGCTGGTCGGCCGCCCACGATGCCGCGTCCTTGCCGCCCCGGACGTCGACGCTGACGCGGGCATAGCCGGGCACGTCGACCTGGTTCTGGTAGACGATGGACGCCCAACAGTAGACGGCGAAGACAATAAGGCCGAAGGCGATAAAGGCTCTACGCATGACGGTACGTTTTCATTCTCTCTCTGGCGTTACGGATAACCGGGCTTCGCGCGTGGCCGGGACGGGCGCCGGGGACGGGCGAAGGGCGGTTGCCATGGACGATGCTTTCCGGCCGGCAATCAATGGAAAGCCAGGATGAGGGCCACGACAAGGGCGTAAATGGCGGTGGACTCGGTGACGGCCTGGCCGACCAGCATGGTCCGGAAGATGTTCGAATACTCTTCCGGCCGACGGGAAATGGCTTCGCAGGCCTTGCCGGCGGCATAGCCTTCGCCGAGGCCGGGGCCGAGGGTGCCGAAGCCCATGCAGATGCCGGCGCCAAGGAGGGCGAAGGCCTGGGTGATGGGACCAACGAGCTGTCTGACGGATGCTTCGTTCATGTCTCGCTCCGAAAGTGGGTTTAACCGGTAATAAGAAGGATAAGGGCGATAATCAGGGAAAACACGCTCGGCGACTGCGCCGTCGCGGAACCGATAAAATAGGCGGTCTTGACCTTGCCGGCGGCGTCGGGGAAACTCGCCACCGCCCGACAGGCCATGCCGCCGACATAGGCGATGCCGATGGACGAGCCAATGGCGCCGAACCCCATGGCGATGCCGGCGCCGGCGAAGCGGGCGGCCCCGACCAGTTCGCCGCCGCTTACGGGAATAAAACCGAGAAGCTGCCAGTCCCCGGCGGCGGACAGCCCGGAAAAGCCGCCGGTGTTCATAAGGAAAAGGGACACGACGAGGGCGAAGATGCCGCCGGTCTGGGCCCAGGCCTGGCCGATGAGCATGAGCATGACGACCTGCCCCTGCTGTCGGGGATTACGGGACATCCCCTCCAGGGCTTCGTTCGCCACCAGGCCGGACCCGATCCCGGACCCGATGGCGCCGACGCCGATGCAGATGCCCGCCGCCAGATACACGGCGCACTGGGCCAGCGAATTCGGCGCTTCCAGGACCGTGTCCACGGAAAAGTAGAGGAGAAAGGCGACGACCAGGGAGAAGATCGCCGGCGTTTCGGTGATGGCCTGTCCGACCAGCATGTTCCGGAAAATGTCCGCCTGCTTCCCCGGCTGCCGTGCCAGCGCCCGAAGCGCGCCTTGGGCGGTGTAGCCGAGGCCCCAGCCGGACCCGAGGGCGCCAAGGCCCATGGCGAGGCCGCAGGCGAGGAGGGCGGCGAGATTGGCTATGCCCATCAGGCGGCCTCCTCTTCCGGCACTTCCTCCGCCGCTTCCATGGAAATGTAGGTGGTGGCGAGCATGGTGAAGACGAAGGCCTGGATGGTCCCGGCGAAGACGGAGAAGTACCCGTACATGCCTATGGGAACGACGAAATAATAGAGAAGCCCGGAGACGACGGACATGATGATGGCGCCGCCGAAAATGTTCCCGAAAATACGGAACGACAGGGAAATCAGTTCGGCGATTTTCCCGACCACGTTCAGCGGGAACATGCCGATGCCGATTATGCCGCCGGGACTGAAGTATTCCTTGATGTATCCGCGAATGCCGTGGAAGCGGATGCCGGACCCGTGCCCGAGGACAAGGACGAAGATGATCGCCAAAGTCGCCGGCAGGGTGAGGTCGGTGGTCGGTTCTTCAAAACCGGGCAGTTGGAACCCGGGGTTGTGGATGCCGTCCCCGTTCATGTCGATAAACGGTTCGCCCGGATCGTAGATGCCGTTCGCATTGTAGTCGAAAAACGGTTCGCCGCCGAAATGGCTGTTGTGGACCGGAAACAGGCTGAGCATGTTACAGGCCCAAAGAAACAGGAACAGCGTGCCGATGTACGGGAGGTAGCGGGGGCCCCGGTTCGGCCCGATGGTGGACTTCGTCAGATCGAGAAAGGTATTCACGATCATTTCGATAATGACCTGGCCCCGGCGCGGATGGTCGCGGGACAGGCCCATCGTCAGCAGCCGGACGAGGAGATAGACCCCGATGGCGGCGATGGCGGCGAGGATGATGGTGGCATGGTTGAACTGGAGGCCGAGAAGAACGAGGGGGGGCGGATCTTCCATGCCGGCGAACGCGCTGTCGCCGCCGGTCAGGGTAAGAAGCAATGCCAGTGCTCCGGTTTTACGAATCACGTCGTCTCTCCAGAGGAGGGCGGTCCCGGTCGGTTACCCCGGTTGATCCGTCTTCATCTTGTACAGTTCCCGCAAGCGTGTCGTTTTCGGCGAGCGGCGCTTCGACCGATTCGTCGTCGTCGCTCGTGCGTACCGGTTCGCCGTCACGATTACCGTTGCCCGGTTGGGGAATGTCTGATCCATCCTCTCCGGTCCCGAACGGATTCGGTCTGATATATGTATCGGCAATAAGGACGAGCCGGGGCAAAAATATTCCCGCCGCCATCGCCCAGACGCTGAGGCCGTTCGTGATGACGAACAGCGCGGCGGCGGCGAAGAGGAGCAGGGTGACGGCGCCTGTCTTGAGCTGGGTTGCGGCGGCGTTCTTTTTTTCGACAGCGATTTTTCGCACAACCGCGACATCGAGAAAACCGAACTTGAGAAGCTGCGCCGCCGCGCCGATCAGATACCCGGTACTCAAACCGGAGTCCCGAAAGGCGAGGCGAAGGACCAGCCATACCGCAGCCGACACCACCGTCATCACAACAACCATGCGCCGGTGGTACTGAAGAAACAGGCGCATGCCGCTGGACGGTTCCATAAGGTTGACCCTGCCGTTGTCCATGATACAATCGCTACGCGGCGGCTCATTGCCGTTAACGTCATCGCCGGGCGAAACGAAAATTATACCAGTCCCGGCCATTTTGGAAAGGGCGGGAATAAATTTTTTTTCGCATGTGGAACCGCTTCCTTCCCGAATGGTATATCTTGGTTTGTCTATTGGATAGGAAAACGAGGGGGAAGTAAGGGTTCCTAATAAAATTAGTGGTTTTTCATGAAGCTCCCTTGACAATCGTACATTTAGGGGATATCTTGAAGTATTGAATCCATCGGGGGTTGCCGGAATTGGTTCCGAGTTTTTTCCCGCGATGAGGCGGGGAGGGAGAGCGGTCCGGCGACTCGATCGCATGGGCGGACGTTGGTCAGGCAGGTCCGGATGCGGATCTACCCCTCCGCAGTACAATCACCTACTTGAAAGGCTTCTGAAGGATGGTAACCCTGAAAGAAGTTGCGGCTGCTGCCAACGTCAGTACCGTAACTGCCTCCAGCGTGCTCTCGGGCGTCAACCGCGTTCGTGTTTCCCCTGCCACGGCGGAACGTATACACCGTGTCGCGAAAAGCATGAACTATGTTCCTTTGGCCGCGGCCAGAGGGCTTCGCACCGGCAAGACGCGTATCATCGCATTTGTCACATCGTCCTACAGCCAGTTCCGGTCGGACGACGTCTGGCACGAATCGCTTCGCGGCGTTTCCGATCTGATGTGGGAGCGTGAAGAACGGCCCATGCTCGTCATGTCCCGGAACCGTGAACACGAAATGGAAATAATTCGTCAGATGGCTTATGGCCGCCAGGTCGACGGTTTTATTATCCAGGATTCGGGCGAAATTGACGAACAGATCGAACTGCTCCGCCAGTCCGAGCGGCCGTTCGTCCTCATGGGCGGCACCCCGCGTCCGGAAGTGAACTCGGTCTCCTTCGACATGCGGGCCTTTGCCAGCGACATTGCGGAAAGTCTCGACCGCAACCAGTGCGGCGCCGCCATCCTGGTGTCACCGGGCAATGCCAACAAACAGGTCTTTAGCCCGTTCCTCGACTTCTTTGGCGAATGGGAAAAGACCCGGGGCATCACCTGCCACCACTGGAACGGCGCGTTTGTGCCGGACAGCGAATGGCTCGGCCGGGTAAAGGCGGACCTGAACGGGAAAAAGCTCGGCGTCGCCCTCCTTCGCGGTCTCCTTCCCGAGATGATAGCCGCCCTGGATCAGGTCGGACTGCCTATCGGCTCCTCGGCGAACATCGTCTATGTTTCGACCGGCGAAGATATTCTTCTCGCACCGGACGGCATCGAAGTGATGCATTTCGACAACTACACCCTCGGCCGCCGCGCCGCCCGTCTTCTCCTTGGCATTGTCGACAAGGGGAAGGAAGCCGGTCAGCCCGAAAACATCATCATCCCGGCCGCCCAGAAAGGGTAGACCGGGTGACAATAGAGTGATACGTGTGTCGAAGCGGCCTTCACTGTGAGTGGGAGGTCGCTTTTTTTGTCGTACGCGCCTGTCGCCGAGCATAGGAGGGAACGGAACAGCGCTGCACGCCGTGACGGGCGGCGGCGCTGCCATGAACAAACAGACACGACTAAACTGACATGGAACTATGGCTGACGGAAATGGAATTGAAATTCAGGCATGAATAGACGGGCAGGGAAATACGAACCACAAAAAAACGGCCCCCATTATGGAGGGCCGTTTTTCGTGTATTCCGAATGGCGGGACCGGATCGAGTATTCCCACTATTTCGCTTGTTTCCGCTTGCCAAACACCTTCGGCTTGGTCAGGCTGTCGATGAACGGAACGCATGTGTTCATGAACAGGATGGCGTAGCAGACGCCTTCCGGATAGCCGGCGAAGAGACGGATGAGAAGGGTGATGCAGCCGCAGCCGATGGCGAAGACGCGGCGGCCGGAGGTGGTCAGCGGTTTCGTCACCATGTCCGTCGCCATGAAGAAGGCGCCGAGGATAAGGCCGCCGCCGCCGACGTGGAGGAGCCACGGGCCGCTGAACCACGACGTGAAGGCGTAGACGTCGCCGACCTTGTACGGGTGCGGCAGGATAAAGCCGAGAACGGCGACGGTGCCGATATAGAACACCGGAATGTCCCAGGCGACAATCTTTTTCCAGATAAGGTAGAGACCGCCAAGAATGAGAAGGAACGCGGAGACCTCGCCGAGCGACCCGCCTTCCGCGCCGAACCAGGTGCGGATGATGGTGCCCCAGTCGGGGCTGAGGGCGTCCGGGGCGGCGTAGGCGATGTTCCCGGCGGCGTCGACGATTTCCTTGGCGGCCGGGGTGTGGATGCGGGCCATGGCGGTGGCGCCGGTCATGACATCGACCCCGCCGTCGTTGACCATGGCCGGAGTGGCGGTGGCGACAGCGTCGGGAGCGCCGCGAACGCCGTCGGCGATTTGCGCAAAGGTGCCGCCGAGGTCGTAGCCGAGGTTACGGAACCAGTTGCCGGCGACGCTGAGGTGCGGCCAGTCGCCGGACATCATCCGGTCGGGCATGCTGACCTGGAGGAAGGCGCGGCCGAGAAGGGCCGGGTTCCAGATGTTGTGGCCGAGGCCGCCGAAGGCCTGCTTGGCGATGCCGATGGCGAAGATGCCGCCGAGGGCCGCCGCCCACCACGGCAGGTTGGCCGGGCAGACCGCCGCCAGAAGAAGGCCGGTGACGATGGCGGAGCCGTCCCGGATGCTGTTCGGCTTGCCGCGCCACCAGGCGCACACGCTTTCCGTGACGACGCAGGCGACGACGCTGGCGATAATCGGCACGAGCGCCCTGAAGCCGAAGACGATAACGGCCCAGATAAGCGCCGGCACCAGTGCCAGACACACCCGGAACATGATGCCGGAGGTGGTGTCGGGGTGGCGGACATGGGGCGAATTGTTGACTGTAAAAAGTATCTTCTCTTCTTCCGACATTTCTTGTTCCCTCAGTGCTGTTAAGACCGCACACGGTGAAAAATTCGACATCATTCCGTCAAGTCGACCCGGTCCGCTTCCGGTTTGTCGCCGTTCACTTCAAAAACCGGCAACCGGCGCACTCCGCGTCAACGGCCGGGCGAAAACCGGCCTCGTATGCCGACGGCGCTTCCCCATCCCGCCCGCGCGAATCCGGTGTGAAAACCACCGGCGACCATCCTATTTCGCCGCTGATGCCGCTGCCGCGGCGGCGGCCACCTGCGCCTTCCGGTTGATTTCGGCCTTTTCCATGCGGACCCACTGGACAATCGGTCGCTTGGACGGGCAGACGTAGCTGCAGCAGCCGCACTCGATGCAGTCCCGGGCGTTCGCTTCGATTGCCTCGGCCAGCAGGTTGGCTTCGCCGTAGTTCGACAGCGTGCAGGGGAGAAGTCCCATCGGGCAGGCGTCGACGCAGCGGCCGCAGCGAATGCAGGCGTCGTGAACATAAGCCGCCGGGTCGGTCAGGCAGAGAATGCCGTTCCCGCCCTTGGCGGTGGCCCATTCGAGATCGCGCATGGGCATGCCCATCATCGGGCCGCCGACAATGAGCTTTTTCGTCGCGGCGGCGTCGAATTCGCATTCGTCCAGCAGTTGCTTCGCCATGGTGCCGATGCGGGCCCAGAGGTTGGCCGGCTTCCGGACGCCCGGACCGGTGACGGTGACGATACGTTCCGTGATCGGCCGGCTGTAGCGGCAGGCCTCGTAACAGGCGTACATGGAGGCGACGTTGTGGACGAGGACGCCGACGTCCATCGGCAGCCCGCCGGACGGCACCACCCGGCCGGTGGTGGCGTAGATAAGCTGTTTTTCCGCCCCTTGCGGGTACATGACCGGAAGGGCGGCGATGGTGGCCTTGACGCCGGTCCGTTCCACCGCGTCCCGCATGGACTGAATCGCTTCCGGCTTATTGTCTTCAATGCCGACGATGATGGTCCCGGCTCCGACCGCCTTGGCGGCGAGGACGGCGCCCCGGAGGATCTCTTCCGGACGCTCCCGCATGAGCCGGTCGTCGGCGGTGAGATACGGTTCACACTCGGCGCCGTTCAGGGCGCGGGTGTCCATCGGCTTGTCCTTCGGAGGAGCCAGTTTGACGTGGGTCTGGAAGGAGGCGCAG
>JAJQFC010000197.1 GCA_021201355.1 Planctomycetaceae bacterium
TCCTTACCGTCAACCGCCCCTACGTCATGAATACGATGACCCTGGCGACCATCCGCCGCATGTCCGTCCTTCTGGACGAAGCGGACGAGGCCGGGGCCATCCGCTGCCTCATCGTCACCGGCGCGGGCGAAAAGTCGTTCGTCGCCGGGGCCGACGTCAAGGAAATGAAGGACATGAACCGGACGCAGGGGGAAAACCTCTCCCTCACCGGCAACGAAGTGATGCGGAAATTGGAGACGTTCCGGGTGCCGGTCATCGCCGCCGTCAACGGCTACGCCCTCGGCGGCGGTTTGGAACTGGCCCTCGCCTGCGACATCCGGATTGCGTCCGAGAACGCCAGTTTCGCGCTCCCGGAAGTGACCTTCGGCATCATCCCCGGCTACGGCGGTTTGCAGCGGCTCGGCCGCGCCATCGGCCAGGGCCGGGCCCGGGAAATGGCGTTTTCCGCCCGGCGGATAAACGCGGAAGAAGCGCTTTCGTACGGGCTTGTCAATGCGGTGTATCCACTGGCGGATCTGCTGCCGGAAGCGCTCAAGCTGGCGAAGCGCATCGCCGGGAACGCGCCTATCGCCGTTCAGGCGGCGAAGCTGGTCATGAACGAGGCGGTCGGGCTTCAGCTCGAGGATTCGCACGAACTGGAAAGCGATATCTTCGGCAGTTGCTTCGGCACCTGGGATCAACGGGAATCGATGGCGGCGTTCGCCGAGAACAAGAAGTTCCGGGATTACCGGGGCTAGAACCGTGCCGTCACGATTCCGAACGCTATACGTCGCCCGCCGGTCGGGTTGAAGTGTTCCTTCGGACAGGCGGACGGGTTTTTCTACATTACCGGCGGGGTCCGGTTGGCATGGCATTCTTTGTGTTGAGCCGGGTCCTCATGCAGTGCTTAATTTTTTACCAATTTGAAAGGAATTCTTCATGTTGATTGGCATCAGCGGCGCCGGGGCCATGGGCTCCACCATCGCCCTCGCCTTCGCCCAGGCGGGCGGGCATAACATCGTCCTCAGTTCCTCCACCGAGGAATTCGCCGCCAGCGGCAAGGCGAAAATCGCGGCCAAGTTGAAAAAGCTGGCCGAAAAGGGCAAGATAACCCAGGAAGCGGCGGACGAAATCCTCGGCCGCATCGAAACCGGCCCCAAGGAAAAACTGGCGCCGTGCGACCTTGTCATGGAATCGACCAGCGAAGACATGACGAAGAAGAAAAACCTGTTCCTCTCCCTTCAGGAAATCTGCAAGCCGGACGTCATCTTCGCCACAAACACGTCCTCTCTCTCCATCACCGAAATGGCCCTTGGCATCGACCGGCCTGTCGTCGGCATGCACTTCTTCAACCCGGCCGACATGATGAAACTGGTCGAAATCATCCCCGGCATGAACACGCCGCCCGAGGTTGTCGAAAAAGTCACCGCCCTCGCCAAGGAAATCGGGAAGACGCCGGTTCAGGTCCAGGAAGCGGGCGGGTTCGTCGTCAACCGCATCCTCATCCCGATGATCAACGAAGCCGTCGGCATCTACGCGGAAGGATTGGCGACGGCGGAGGACATCGACACGGCGATGAAACTTGGCGCCAACCACCCGATAGGCCCCCTCGCCCTCGGCGACCTCGTCGGCCTCGACGTCTGCCTCGCCATCATGGAAGTGCTCCAGGCCGAGTTCGGCGAGGACAAGTATCGCCCGCACCCGCTGCTTCGGAAGATGGTCCGGGGCGGTCGGCTCGGCCGGAAATCCGGGCGGGGATTTTTTGATTACGGGAAATAAGAGGTTTACGGATATAGAGGGTTTGACGCCATTCCGGTTCGTGCCGGGATGGCGTTTTTTTTTACAAAATCCGGTAGATGATCATCCTCTCCTTTACGCCAAAACACAATGGAAATTGGAACGGTTTGGCTGTATACTTGTCCGGTTGGCCGGTTTATCATTATTTTCCAGGGACATACCATTTATGACAACCCGCGTGCACCTGCTTCCTCGTACATACGAGGCGATTTTAGAATTCGTCTTGGCTCATTATGATCCATTGACGTTCCAGTCGACTGTGAGTGACGACGATAAAAAACGAATACTGAAAAAGGTTCATCGCCTCATGGACGAAGGACGAAAAGACGACAGCTCCGCAGCGCTACACGAGATTCCGCTGACGCCACCGACGGCGGCGCTCGCCCTCTTGGAGCCCGACTCCTCTCGGAAAGAGCTTCGGAACTGTCATAACCTGGCCGATGCCGACAAGGCTTTCGGTGCGGATTGGCTGGAAATGTTCGAGGAATACGATGGCAGATGCTGGAAAATCGGGTCGCAAAGCCGATAGGAAAAGCGCACTACGCGAACTGCGAAATCTTGTCGATACATTTTACGCCCTCACGGCGGGCAACACGTATGACGTGCATGAGATTCTTCGGAATTATGGGGAAATGTCCAAGGTACTCAAAAACGTTGCAGACCGAAAAAACGTCATTGAAATTTTCTCAGCCGAGATGGCTGTCCTAACCGTGGAAAAAATCCACCTGGATATCGTTTTTGACCGATATGCCAGGGAAGACCAACCGATCACTCGAGAACTGAAGACCGACCGGACAAGTCTCCACAATGGAATTGAAGAAATAAAACGCGCCCTTTCGGCCCTCGAGATCCGAGAACGCGATCCCGTTCTCTACCACGAAATTTCCGACGCCAGCCGGCCACTGGGCGAATTGGACAGCCACGGCGTTTCAAAGGACGTTGTACGAAAATGCGCGAGGAGCCAGGCGAAACGGCTTCAGGATCAGGCGCGGGGGAAGTCGAAATCGGTGCTGGACCGGAAGGAACAGTCCGTCATCGCGACCCGCCGCGACAATCTGGAGGCATGTGAAAGGCTGTACATTTCGGAACAACAGGAATTCGCACACACTCGTGCCCGATTGTAAGTTCATATCCGATACACCTCATACTTTGGGATTTTTTTCACCGGTACCCGCCCCGCGAGACGCGGGGTAGTGGAGTATGGAATGCAAGAACCAAGCGTCAAATCAAACCCCGTCCATGTGCAAATCGCCCTCAGTATCGCCGTTTTTCTCGTGCCGTTCATGGGATCGAGCCTTAACCTCGCCATGCCGTCCATCGGCGCCGACTTCACCATGTCGGCTTTTTCCCTGACCTTTATCGTCTCCGGATATCTCGTCGGCACCTCCATGTTCCAGATGCCGGCGGCCCGCGTCTCCGACATCCTTGGCCGGCGGCGGATGTTCATCGCCGGGCTGTCACTCTTCGGCGCCTTCACCCTCATGTCCGGACTGGCCTGGTCGGGGACGGCGCTCATCGTCTTCCGCTTCCTCTCCGGAGTCGGATCGGCGTTCATCTTCGCCACCAATATGGCAATCCTCACATCGGTCTTCCCGAAGGAAAAACGCGGCGCCGCCCTCGGCGTCAATACGTCCGTCGTCTACTTTTCCGTCGCCATCGGACCGTTCCTCGGCGGACTATTGGCGTACCATTTCGGCTGGCGGAGCATCATTTACGTCACCACCTGCGTTACCGTCATCGCCATCGTCGCCGCCATCGTCACCATCAAGGACGAATGGGTCCTCGCCCGAGGGGAGCCGTACGACGTGACCGGCGCCGGGCTGTACAGCATCGCCGTCGCCGCCCTCGTGTTCGGGTTTTCCCTGCTGCCGCTGGCCGTCGGCTGGATTCTCGTCCTCGTGGCGGCGATTACGACGTTCCTCTTTATCCGCACCGAGAACCGCATTCCCTATCCAATGCTGAAATTGCATATTTTCAGGGAAAACAGGCATTTTCGCCTGGCATCACTGTCGGCGATGATCAATTATTCCGCCTCCTTCGCCATCGGCTTCATCCTCAGCCTCTATCTCCAATTCGTCGTCGGCATAACGCCGGACCGGGCCGGTCTCGTCCTCGTCGCCCAGCCGCTGACGCAAACCCTCCTCGCCCCGGTCGGCGGCTGGCTGTCCGACCGCATCAACCCGTCCATTCTCACCACCGGCGGCATGGGCGCCATCACCATCGGCCTCTTCCTCCTCTCATACCTGACGCCGACCACGTCCATGTGGTACGTCGTCGCCATCCTCGTCCTTGTCGGCATCGGCTTCGGCATGTTCTCGCCGCCGAACGCCAACATCATCATGGGCTCCGTCTCCCGCCGCGATTCCGGCCTCGCCTCCGCCACCACCGGGACCGCCAGGCAAATCGGCCAATCCATGTCAATCGCCATGACGTCCCTCATCATTCACCACTATATGGGCCGGAACGAACTGACGCGGGAGACGTCGGAACTGTTCCTGCCGGCAATGCAGACCGGTTTTCTCATCTTCGCCGCCATCTGTCTGGTCGGGTGTTATACGTCGGCGTCGAAACTCCTGTACGGCGGCCACCGGGAGGAATGGCGGCACCAGTCGGTCCGAACCACGGCGAGGCCGGCCGCTGACGACGAGAACGACGGCGCCGACAGTTCTTCCGAATAACGGGTTCAACCGGATGCTGATTCATCGACTAACGGTTTTTCACCGTTACGAGGCTTCCGCCGATACCGGGCGTACCGGTGTCGACGACCGCGACTCTCCTCTCACGGTACGGCTCGTTACCGTGTTGCGTCGCGGACGGCAGGGTCTTTTCCGGAGATTCCAATAAACGGGATGCCGAAGATGGAGGTATTAATCGGCGGCAAGAAAAGTCTGGTCTCCGAACGGTCATACGGGTACAATAGAGGAAGAGGGAGCCATTCCTGTTTCGTAGTATCGCTGTCTTTCTTGTATTTCATGGTCCGCCTTGTGGAAATGTAAGAGGAGTTCCATGTCTGGACGATTTTTCTCACTGACGACGGTTCTCGCCTTGTGTTTTCTCGCCTGTTCGCCGGTCGCCACGGCCGAAGACGACGATCGCGTCCTCCATGTGTACACCTGGGAGGACTATTTTTCACCGGAAGCTGTCCGCCTCTTCGAGGAAAAGTACGACTGCGTTGTCGACTTCACCTATTACGAGTCGAACGAAACGATGTTTGAAACGCTCCACGACGGCGGCGGCTACGACGTCATAACCCCGTCCGGCAACGCCGCCACCGCCCTATTTAACGAAGGGTACCTCCTCCGGCTCGACCATTCGCGCCTGCCGAACCTTCGGTACATCGATACCGCTTCCCGGGCGATGGCACTCGATCCAGAAATGGTCTACAGCGTCGTCTATACCGTCACCGTCACCGGGGTCGGGTACAATACCCGTCTGGTGCCGCCGGATGCGCCCGGCACCTGGGACATGTTTTCCGATCCGCGATTGCGGAAAAGCATGTCCATGCTGAACGACATGCGGGAGACCCTCGGCGCCGCCCTCCGGGAGTTCGGCTTCAGCCTGAACACGACCAACCCGGACGAAGTGGTCAGGGCCGGAAAGCTTCTCGGCATGTGGAAGCGGAACATCGCCCGCTTCGAAGTGGTCGGCGCCATCGAGGCGTTGGACAACGGCACACTCCTAGCCGCCCAGGCGTATAACGGGGATATCGCCCGGCTTATGCAGACGAATCAGGACATCGGCTTCTTCGTGCCGTCAACCGGTTCCGCCCTCAACCTGGACGCCTTTGTCATTCCGGCGGACAGCGAACATCCGGATCTGGCCCACGCTTTCATCAACCACTTCTGCGATCCCGATATCGCCGCCATAAACATGGAACACACCTGCTATAATCAGCCCAACCCGACCGCATTCAAGAAACTGCCGCAAAGTCTGCTTGACAACGCCGCGTTTGCCATTTCAAATGACATACTCGAAAATTGCGAACTCATTCGCAACCTCGGCGACGACCGCGAACTGTACGATGCCGTCTGGGCCGACGTCCTCCTGAACGAATAACCGGTTGTGGCCGTAGAGTCCGGCGGTTCAGGCTGTAAACAGGAAAGCGGGCTCCTCCCGGCGTAGCGCATGGACGACCGGGCCCCTATTTTCTCCGACAGGCCGAGGCGTGGTTTTTCATAACCACCCTACCAGCGCTTTTTAAAAAATGATTGGTTTTCTTACTGCGTTATACGGTTTTCTAGATAAACCGAAAAAGCGCAGAGGAACGTTACTTTCAAGTAAAACGCCCTTTTGAAAGGCGCTTCATGCCGGCCGACCGCGTCACCCCCCTGCACGACCGCCACCTCGGCCTCGGCGCCACCATGGCGTCCTTCGCCGGCTACGACATGCCCTTGTGGTATCAGTCCGGAGCGGTCCGGGAACACCTGGCCGTCATCGAAACCGCCGGCCTTTTCGACACCAGCCACATGGACGTCGTCATCGTCTCCGGCGATGCCGCGCCTACTTTTCTCGACTACGCATTTACCCGGAACCTCCGGTCCGTCCGCCCCGGCCGCGCCGGCTACGGCGCGTTTCTTCGGGAAGACGGCACCTGCATCGACGACGGCATAGTCTATCCCCTCGACGGGAGCCGGTACGGTATCGTCCTGAACGCCGCCATGGCCGAACCGGTTGCGGCGCATCTCCGCACCCTGCCGGGCGCGGATGCGGTCGACGTCACGGGACCGGCAATTCCCCTGGGAAAAATCGACATTCAGGGACCGCTGGCGTTCGCCCTGGTGCGGGAATTGTTTTCCGATGAATCGTTGTTCGGGGCATTCCCCTATTTTTCCTTCCGGGGGGACTTCGACCTGAACCGGTCCGACATACGCCTGGACGACGGAACGCCGGCGGTCCTGTCCCGGACCGGCTATACCGGCGAACTCGGATTTGAGCTGTTTGTCCCGGCCGACCGCACCGGCGCGGTGTGGGACAGGCTGATCGAGACGGGTAGGGACCGGGGCGTTCTGCCGGCCGGACTGGCGGCGCGGGATTCCCTCCGGACCGGCGCGGTCCTGCCCTTGAGCCACCAGGACATCGGGCCCTGGCCGTTCCGGAATCATCCGTGGTCATTCGCGTTGCCGCTGGCGGCGGACGGGTCGTTTACGAAGGATTTTCACGGGCGGGACGGTCTCGCCGAAGCGACGGATGCGGCGTTTACGCTGCCGTTCGCCGGATTCGACCAGCGCCGGGTCGAGGCGGCGGACAGCGTCGTCCTCCACGACGGCAGGGAGGTCGGGAGAGCCACGACCGTGGCGTCAGACATGGCTATCGGCCGGGTCGAAGGGCGCATCGCGTCGATCGCCAGTCCGGGACGGCCGGACGGATTCAGGCCGCGCGGGCTGGCGTGCGGGTTTGTCCGGTGCGACCGTGAATTTCTGCCCGGTGAACGGCTGGTTCTGAAAGATGCCAGACGGGAGATTCCGGTGGAGATCGTTCGGGATATTCGTCCGGACCGAACGGCGCGGAAGGCCTTACGGGCGGCGGAATAACGTCGGTGCGCGGGTTCGGTGGGTGGATATGGATTATTATGGGAGAATGTATGAAAAACTTTGAGGAACTGATCCTGCCGAAGGAATTACGCTACGCCAAGGATCATGAATGGGTGTCGCCGACGGCGCCGCATCGCATCGGCGTTTCCGATTTTGCCCAGGACCAATTGGGCGACATCACTTTTGCCGAACTGCCCGCCGTCGGGAAAACCGTGGCGGTCGGGGAGGAATTCGGCAGCCTGGAGTCGATAAAATCCGAGAGCAGCCTGTTCAGCCCGGTTTCCGGCACCATCGTCGCCGTCAACGGTGCGCTCGAAGACGATCCGGGGTTGGTCAACCGGGAGCCGTACGCGGGCGGCTGGCTGGTGGAAGTCGAACTGGCGAATCCCGCCGACCTCGACAACCTTATGGACGGCGAGACGTATCAGAGTCGCGTGAAGGAAAGCCTGTAGGGACGGTGCAATCGACCGGGCCTGGTTCGACGGTTTCCTGTCATGCCTCCGTGTCCCGCTATGGTAGAAAATTCCTCCTTCGTTGGTTCGGTAGAATTTCCGTGGCCCGGGGGATCGCGTTCTCAAGCGCGCGGCTGCGCCGGGACATGACGTCTATAAAAGAGGAATTGTGTTTTTTCCGCAGAGCTGGTACACTCTTATTGTTCCCGATGGCATGGCCGAACGGCGGTGCCATTTTTTGATCCCGGCGCGAAGCGACGGGGCCGGTTTCGCGACAGGTAACCGTATGCTTCACTGGTGGCGTTGAGACGTCGATGCGCGTGGCTCAAGTCAAAACCGCTTGATGGTCTCCGGGCGTGTCGCACGGACGAAGGCGTGCGTAGCGACGCGACCGGTTCCCATCGGGGTTTTGGCCCGGCTTCGGCTTTTATAGACGGACTGAAGTCATTTTACTTCCTTGAGGAGAATGTACCTTGAAAAGATTTTTGCTTGCCGCCCTGCTCTTTCTCGCCCTGACCCTTCCCGGCGTCGCCCTCGATCTCGGCGATAAGGCCCTGCCCCTGTCCGTTGACAAATGGGTTACCGGCGAACCGGTCGACCCCACCGTGGTGGACGGCGAGTCGTTCTATCTTGTCGAGGTGTGGTCCGTCACCTGTCCGCCGTGCGTCAAGTCGATTCCCATTATGAACGACATTCAAAAGCGCTATGCCGACCAGGGATTCAAAATCGTCTCCTTTACCACCGACAGCGAAGAAGAAGTCCGGCCGTTCCTCGAGCAACACCCGATGGAATACTCCTCATTCCTGGACAAGGAAGGCGAATCGGTTATCAACTACATGGCGCTGGACAACCGGACCACGGTTCCCCACGCCTTCCTTTTCGACAAATCGGGCATCCTCGTGTGGGAAGGAAATCCGCTCGACAACCTGGAGAAACGCGTCCAGCAGGTGCTTTCCGGCGAATTGTCCGGCGAGATTGCCGTCAAGGTCAAGGAGGCGCGGGATCAGTTGCAGGAGGCGTTTAACGCGCAGAATATCAGCGGCATGTTGTCCGCCCTCGAGACCCTGGAAGGACTCGAACCGGCGAACAGCCAGTATTTCCAGATTCATTACCGTCTTTTGACCGAACTTGGCATGGGCGATCCGTTTGAAGTCGAGGAACTTCTTGACCGCTGGTATACGGGCAGCCAGACAGACACCGAGAGCCTGATTGTTCTTTCGATGGTGTCTCTGGACCAGGGCCAGCCGACCATTCGTAACCCGGAACTGGCGCTTCGGGCCGCGAAAAAAGCCTACTCCATCGACTCCGACCTGAAGGCGCAGGCCGGTCTTAACCTGGCGGAAACGTACAAGGGAATCGGTCGCATCGACCTCGCCTTGAAGACCCTTGACGAACTCCCGTCGCTGACGACGGATCCGGAAGACGCCGAGATGATCGCAGCCGTCCGGACGTATTACGGCAAACTGGAAAAGCTCGGTGAAAACCCGGATGCGGTGACGGTGGAATAAGTGTCGCGAAGATGATATTCTCTCTATACTACCATGGCTGTATTGGAAACATGTGGAAACTACGGTATATCGGGACCAGAAAACGTTTGTCATTGGTAAAACTGAAAATTCTGTTTCGACCGATTTTTTCTAAAAATCCGTTGACACTGATCCAAAAATTCATATACTTCTAAATCTCGCAGCAAGAAGTAGTGACTGCAGTATAAGTTGAACGAACCGAAAAAACGCAATGCGGGCGTAGCTCAGTGGCTAGAGCACCACCTTGCCAAGGTGGGGGTCGAGGGTTCGAATCTCTTCGCCCGCTCCATAT
>JAJQFC010000328.1 GCA_021201355.1 Planctomycetaceae bacterium
GGCCGGCCCGGCGCGCCATACCCCGCCCCCGCCCCGGCCGCGCCGCTCGACACCGCCGGGCCGGTCGGGCCGGCCGGGCCGGGGCGGACGGGGTCCGGCATCCCGTCGGGGCGGGCCGGACGGCTTGCCCGGACGGGACCGGAACCGCCCTGAGTCGGAATTATACGGCCGGCTCGGCCGGACCGGGCGCGGCCGCTGATCGCGGTTATACGGCGCGCCGGTTCCGCGTTCCGACGCGGGACGGTCGCCCTGCTGACGCGGAGAGCCGTCGCTTCGTGGCCGATCGCTTCGCGGTCGGTCCGATTTTTGCCAATCGCGCCGCGGACGATCCCCGCCGGTGCGTTCCCGGTACGGCTTGTCGCTTCGCGGCCGGTCGCTCCCCGACCAATCGCCGCGGGGGCGATTGCTTCCGGGCCGATCCCTCCGTGGGCGATCGTCCTGCTGACGCCCACCGCCGGACCGGTCGCCGCGCGGACGGTCGTTCCGCGTTCCGAACGACCGGGGCCGATCGTCACGCGGCCGGTCGCCGCGCGACGCGCCGCCACGGGAACCGTCGTTCCGTGATCGGCCGTTCGGGGACCGTTCCGGGCGCGGCCGTCCGCTTTCTTCCCGCTCGGCCGGCGGCGGCGCTTCGTCCGGGACGAGGATGTAGTGCTGGCGGAGCCGTTCCGCATCGGTCCGGGCAACGTAAATCGGCCTGCCGTCCTGATCCTGTTTGGCATAAAACATCGCCGTCGCCACCGTCCCCGGCGTCGGGATAAACGCCTGGACCTGCTGCGGCCGCCAGTTCCGGCGGCGAAGCCAGGCGGCCAGCTCCCGCATGTCGTCGTCGGTGCAGCCGGGGAAGCAGGACATCAGGTAGGGGATGACGTACTGTTCCTTTCCCGCTTCCTTGGACAGCCTGTTGAAGCTGCGGAGAAATGTCTCGAACGTCCGCTGCGGCGTTTTCCGCATGAGGCGGAGCACCCGTTCAGTCAGGTGTTCCGGGGCGATTTTCAGTTGGCCGCCGGTGAAATCGCCGACAAGCGCGGCCATGTACGCCTCCGACTCGATGGCGAGATCGTGGCGGACGCCGCTCGAAACCCGGAGGTGTTCGACGCCGGGCAGCGCCGCCAGTTCCCGGAGCATTTCCGCCTGGCCCTCCTGGTCGGCGTGAAAGTGGCGGCAGCGCTTCGGGTAAAGGCAGCTCTCCCGCTTGCAGGTCGACGGATCGCCGTTACAGACCGCGTTCCACATGTTGGCGGACGGACCGCCGACGTCGGAGACGGAGCCCTTCCACTCCGGCCGCTTCGTCATCCCGGCGATTTCCCGGCGGATGGAACCGGCGCTCCGCGACTGGATGCGCCGCCCCTGATGGAGGGCGAGGGAACAGAACGAACAGCCGCCGGCGCAGCCCCGGTGCGACACCACGCTGTCCGCCACCATCGTCACCGCCGGGACCGGCTCCGCATACGACGGATGCGCCCGCCGGCTGAACGGCAGTTCGTGAACGGCGTCCAGTTCGGCCCCGGTCAACGGCCGGCTCGGCGGCTCGAACACCACCGTCCGCCCGCCCGACCGCTGCACCAGGCACGGCCCGCCCCGGAGCATCTGCCGCTCGAACGCCAGCGTCGCCTTCACGAGGAGGCCGGGGTCGTCAAGGATGGCTTCGTGGGACGGAAGGATTTCCGCATCCTCCGGCACCTTGTCCGGGTGGACGGCGTAGGCGGTGCCCGGAAGTCGGGCGGCGACGACGGCGTCCGCCGGCCGCTGCCGGGTCGGCGTGTCGGCGAGAAGCCGCGCCAGGGCGAGGATGGACAACTCGCCCATGCCGTAGAGGACGGCGTCCGCCTTGGCGTCGAGGACGACGGAGCGCCGGAGGGCGTCGCTCCAGAAATCGTAATGGGTGGCGCGGCGGAGGGACGCCTCGATGCCGCCGGCGACGACGACCAGTCCGGGAAACGCCGACCGGACCAGACCGGTGTAGACGAGGACGGCTCGGTTCGGCCTGAGGCCGACGGCCCCGCCGGGCGAATAGGCGTCCGTGCTCCGCTTCTTCCTGAAGGCGGTATAGTGGGCGACGAGGGAATCGAGGGCGCCGGCGGCGACGCCGGCGAAAAGGCGCGGCCGGCCGAGGCGCGAGACGTCGTCCGTCGATTCCCAGTTCGGCTGGCTGACAATGCCGGTCCGGAAGCCGTGGGCGACCAGCCAGCGGCCCAGAAGACTGGTGCCGAAGGAATGGTGATCGACATAGGCGTCGCCGGAGACGAGGAGGATATCGAGTTCGTCCCAGCCGAGGGCGTCCATTTCCGCGCGGCTGGTCGGGAGAAATTCGGGTTGCTGGAGGTTATTTGCCACGATGTCTTTTACTTCCTTTCCGGGCGGCGTCGGCGGCCAGGGCGATGACGGCCTTGGCGATTTCGACGCCTGATTCAGGTCTGGCGGTGCGGCGCATTTCGTCCGCCATGGCGGCGCGGCGCGGTTCGTCCTTCCAGAGCGACACGACGAGGGGTGCGAACGTTTCCGTCGACGCCTTCGTCTCCTCGTAGGACAGGGCGGCGCCGGAGGCGGCGAGTGACAGCGCGTTCAGGCGCTGGTGATCGTCCATCGCCGACGGCAGCGGCACGAGGATGGCCGGCAGGCCGGCGGCGGCGAACTCGGCCAGGCTGATGGCGCCCGAGCGGGCGACGACGAGCCGGGAGCGGCGGTAGAGGTCCTCCATGGTGTTGTAGAAACCGTAGACCTCGGCGTCGACGCCGGCGGCGCGGTACATAGCGCGAATCTGGTTTTCGTGGGCCGGACCGGCGACGTGGATCAGGTGGCAGCCGGTCTCGCCGACGATGCGGCGGGCGGCGTTGGCGACGATTTCATTGAGGCGTTTCGCCCCCTGGCTTCCGCCCATGACAAGGAGGGAATCGCCGTTCACCGGCGGTTCCGTGCACATGTCGAGGAATGCCTTCCGGAGGGGCGACCCGCTCGCCTGGAAGGTGGCCGGGGACTGGCGGAAAAAGTTCCGCGCCTCTTCGAACTGCGAATAGATCTGCACCGCCCATTTGGATAGAAGGCGGTTGACCCGGCCGGGAACGGTATTCTGTTCCAGAATGACGACAGGCACCTTCATCATCCGGGCGACGATGCCGGGGGCGGCGGCGGCGAAGCCGCCGAGGGCGACAAGGACGTCCGGCCGTTCCTTCCGGAACAGGCGGAAGGTCTGGTAAAGGGCGTAGGCGAAGCGGGGCGCGTTCGCCGGCTTCCGCCAATTAAGGGGCGAACCGCGACCGGCAGCCAGGAGTTCGAGGCGGTAACCGGATCCCCAGAGGAGTTCCCGGTCGAGGCCGTCGTTGGTGCCGAGAAAGGCGATTTCGGTGTTTGGTTGCAGTTTCAGAAGTTCGTCGGCGAGAGCCATGCCGGGGCAGATGTGGCCGCCTGTGCCGCCGCCGGCCAGCCAGATTCTCATAGTTGAACGCCTCCTTGGTGCGTGCGGTGAACGTGATACCGTATCGGGATAAAACCGGGCCATAAACACGACAAACGCCACACGCGTCAAGCGTGAGGCTGTCGTCTACATTGTACGGAAAGCCGCCGTGGCGTGACCGTCAAAATCTGGAGTGAAGTCGAAAAACCGCCGTGGACGTTTTCGATGAGCACAGGTAAACCCCGGCCGCCCGGCCGTCAGCCCGCGCCGCTGTCGACAATGTCGGAACGGAACGCGGCGATGGGCCGGTACTTGACTGTCAGATCGGCGGGATTTTCCGCCGCAACCGGAACCGGACGGGTTATCGCCAGCATCAGGCCGACCATGGAATAGAACACGACAAGGCCGGACCCGCCGAAGCTGACGAACGGGAGCGATATCCCTTTCGGCGGCAGCAGTCCCGTCACCACGCCCATATTGAACACGGCCTGGGCGCCAATGAGAATGGTGAAGCCCGTCGCCAGGAGGGAGCCGAACCGGTCCGGCGCCTTCCTGGCGATGGCCAATCCCTGCCAGACAAGTATAGCGAAGAGGAGAACGATGGACAAGGCCCCGGCCAGGCCGGTCTCCTGCCCGATCATGGCGAAGATGAAATCGGTGTGCGCTTCCGGAAGATAATCGAGCTTCGACGGCCCCTGCCCGAGCCCGACGCCCCACAGCCCGCCGGAGCCGATGGCGACTTCCGACGCGTTCGTGTGGTAGGCTTCGCCGGCGGCCCAGGTGTGGACGCGGCGGTTGATGTAGTCGAATTTCGTATACCCGATCCAGGCCGCCGCCGGAATGGCCGGAAGAATGAGGAGGAAAAACTGCCAGAGCCGGACGCCACCCGCCAGCATGAGGACGCCGAGGGCGCTGGCGAGAAGGGAGGCGGTGCCGAAATCGGGTTCGACCGCGACCAGGCCGACGGCGACGCCGCACAGGCAGCAGAGCGGGATGACGTGCCGGAACAATTTCGGTCTGCCGTCCGGGATGCGGGCGAGGAAGGCGGCGATGACGACGATCATGCCGTTCTTCGCCAGTTCCGACGGCTGGACATTGAAGCCGGCGAAGCGGAACCAGCGGTTGGCGCCGTTCACCCGGGTGCCGAGAGGCGTCAGGACAAAGGCGAGAAGCATGTAGGTGACGAGAAGGATGGGCCAGCGGAGCCGGAGCCAGAAGGTATGGGGAATCCGCGACAGCGTGAAAAGCGCGACGACGGCGACGCCGAGCCAGGAGAACTGGTTCCAGGCGTAGGACATGCTCCAGCCGCCGCCCCGGGCGGCCCGGAAGGCGCTGGCGGAATAGATCATGATGATGCCGAATCCGGTGAGGGACGTGACAATCATTAACAGGGCGGCCCGATGCCAGGCCAGGCTGGAATCGGTGGCAGGTGCGGCGAGAGGGGTTTTCATTATGCGCTCGTGACCCTTTTTCGATGTCGTGCCGAATGCTTTCAGGGCTTCCGGGCACGATGAACACCGTCCACGGTCTTCAGTGCATTTTAAGAAGCCCCAGACTTATTATCGACAGGATGACGCCGGCAATCCACAGTCTTACGACGACATGGTTTTCTTTCCAGCCGCTGTATTCGAGGTGATGGTGGTACGGGGCGATTTTGAAAATGCGCCGTCCGGAGAGGCGGAACGACGCCACCTGGAGAATCACCGACACCGCCTCCCAGACGAAAATGCCGCCGGCGACGACGAGGGTGATTTCGTTCTTGGTGACGATGGCCAGGTAGGCGAGGGCGGCGCCGAGGCTGAGGCTGCCGGTGTCTCCCATGAACACCATCGCCGGATTGGCGTTGAACCAGAGGAAGCCGAGAAGGCCGCCGAAGAGGGCGGCGCCGTAGACGAGGAGTTCCCCCGATCCCGGCACCATCGGGATTCGGAAAAAGGCGCAGAGCATGGCGTTCCCGACAATATAGGCGAGGATGGAATAGGTGGCGACGACCATGATGGTGCAGCCGGTGGCGAGGCCGTCCAGGCCGTCCGTAAGGTTGACCGCATTGGAACAGGCCAGGAGGATGAGGACGGCGAACAGCCAATAGAACATGCCGAGATCCGGCCCGACCTCGTTCCATTTGGTAAACGGGATGACGAGCCGCGTCGGCGGCACGACGTTCTTTTCCGTCGTCGCCTCCTCCACCTGTTCCTGGCGGTCGCCCGCCGGCGGCGCCGTCATGTTGAACCAGCCGGCCTGGCTCCCGAGGGCGAGAAGGACGACGGTGACGACGGACAGGACGACCTGCCCGCCGAACTTCTGCCGTTTCGCCAGGCCCCGGCGGCCCCAGCCCCGGAGCTTCCACAGGTCGTCGACGAATCCGAGGATGGCGAAGGAGACGAGGACGAACTGGCCGACCCAGACAAGCGGATTGGCCGGATCGCAGCAGAGGAAGACGGCGATGACGACGGCGGCGACGAGGAACAGCCCGCCCATGGTCGGCGTGCCTTTTTTGCAGTTATGCAGTTTGCCAAGGTGCTCGGCGTCCGGTTTTTCGACGTCCTCGGTGGCCCGGAGGGCGCACATCCGCCGGATAAACACCGGGCCGAAGGCGAGGGCCAGAAGGAATGCGAGGATGGCGCCGAGGGCGGCGCGGACGGTTATGGATTCAAAAACGCGAAGCGGGCCGAACCAGTCGCCGGCCAGGGCGAGGTAACGAAGCAAATGATCTCTCCACACTCGGGCATGCGAACGCGCGCCGGTCAGGGCGCGACAAACCGCATTGTTCAATAAGCGTCAATAACAGCGTCCGCCACGGCGTCACACCTGGTGCGTCGGGAACCAGTCGAGAAGCTGGTTGACGATCCGTTCCATAAGCATGCCCCGGGAGCCCTTGACAAGGATTTGATCGCCCTTCTTCAAAAACGTCCGGAGAGACATCCACAGGGCCTCCACCGAGGAAAAATGCCTGACCACGATGTGGATGTTGACCTGGGCCGCTTCGGCCATGGCGACGGATTCGGTGCCGGTGGCGAACAGGGCGTCCAGATCCATCATGCCGATGGACTGGCCGATTTCCCGGTGCCAGCGGCGGCTGTCGGCCCCGAGTTCCAGCATGTCGCCGAAGACGACAATTTTCCGGCCGTCCGGCAGTTCATCCAGGACTTCGAGGGCGGCGAGCATGGAATTCGGGTTGGCGTTGTACGAATCGTTGATGACGGTGAGGCCGGCCGGGGTTCGGGTAGCCTGGAGGCGTCCGGGCACCGGTTTCGCCTTGTACACGGCGCGGGCCGCTTCGGGGAGATCGATACCGAGGTGGCGGGCGGCGGCCATGGCGGCGAGGCAATTGCCGATATTGTGGCGGCCGAGGAGCGGCAGGAGAACGCGGGTGTTTTCCACCGTGAACTCGGTGCCGGCGGCGGTGACCTTGATGTCCCGGGCGACGAGATCGGCCTGGACTTCCGGACGGCTCGAAAAGGTGGCGGCGCGGTGGATGACGGCGGACCGGAGGATGTCGGCGTTTTCGTCGTCGGCCGGGTAGACGGCCAGGCCGTCCGGCGGCAGCCAGCCGAAGACGTCGGCCTTTTCCCTGGCGATGGCTTCGGTGTGGCCGAACCCCTCCAGGTGGGACTGGCCTATCGACGTGATGACGGAGATGGTCGGGACGCAGATTTCCCTGAGCTTGGCGATTTCGCCGGGATGGCTCGTCCCCAGTTCCATCACCGCCACCCAGGCGTCGTCCGGCTCGCCCATCATGGACAGCGGCAGGCCGATGAAGTTGTTCCAGTTCCGCCGGGACGTCCTGACCTTGCCCCGGGACTGGAGGATGAGGGAGAGGAGTTCCCGGGTGGTCGTCTTCCCGTTCGATCCGGTAATGGCCACCCACGGGATGAGGGGCGGATGCCAGCGATAGCCGTTCGCCATGCGGCCGAGGGCGTCCAGGGTGTCGTCGACAATGACGAGGGGGAGGCGGCCGGCGTCGTGGGTCTTCTTTTCCACCACGGCGGCGACGGCTCCGGAAGAGGCGGCGAAGCGGATAAAGCGGTGGCCGTCCGTGTTGAGACCGTCTATGGCGACGAAGAGTTCACCTTCCCGGATGGTGCGGGAGTCGGTGGAGACGCCCTTGACCACCAGGTCGCCCGCGTCGGCGGGTTCGATTTTTCCGCCGCACCAGCCGGCCAGTTCGGAGAGGGTAAGGTTCATACGCGGTCCCTTTCAGGAAGGGAACGGCCGCTCACCCGGCGGAAGGCGTCCTGGACCAGTTCCCGGTCGTCCATGTGCCTTTTTTCCGTTCCTACGATTTGATAGTCTTCATGTCCCTTGCCGGCGACGAGGATGGTGTCGCCGGGCGCAGCCAGTTGCGCCGCCGCGAGGATGGCGGCGGGACGGTCCGGCTCCCGGACGACCTTGTCCGGCTGTGTGAAACCGGCCATGACGTCCTGGATTATCGCTTCCGGATCTTCCGTCCGCGGGTTGTCCGATGTGACGATAACCCGGTCCGAAAACTCCTCCGCCGCCTTTGCCATCAGTGGCCGCTTTCCCGGATCCCGGTCGCCGCCGCAGCCGAAGACGGTAATCAGTTTGCCGCCGGCGAGCGGCCGGAGCACGGACAGGACCGAACGGAGCGCGTCGTCCGTGTGGGCGTAGTCGACGAAGGCGCGGCGGCCGGACGGCGACGCGATCCGCTCGAGCCGGCCCGGCACGCCGGGAAAACTTTCGATGGCGCGGCAGACCGTGTGGCGGCCGATGCCCAGGGCGGTGGCGGCGAGGATGGCGCCGAGGCAGTTCTCGACATTGTGGCGGCCGACAAGGGGCGTGCGGAATTCAACGCTGTCGCCGGGCCAGTCGATCCGGAACGTCTGCCCGTCCAGGCTTGACGAGAGGATCTCCGCCCGGACCGCGCCTTCCGGCAGGTCGACCGTCTCACCGGGCTCGGCCAGCCGGTAGCCGATCACGCGGGCCTTACTCCCCCGACCCATGCGAACCCCGGCGGGGTCGCGGTAATTCACGACCGCCACCGCGTCGTTCCCGAGGCCGAGAAACAGCTTCCGTTTGGCCTCCTGGTACTGTTCCATGTCGCCGTGGTAGTCGAGGTGATCGCGGGTGAGATTGGTGAAGATGGCGGCGGCGAAGCGGTGCGGATAGACCCGGTCCATGGCGAGGGCGTGGCTGGACACTTCGACGACGGCGGTGCGGCAGCCGAAGTCCCGCATCTCGGCCAGGCTTCGGCTGAAGCGAACCGCGTCCGGCGTCGTGAGGGGCGCCGATTCGAGGCGGTCGCCGAGGTCGTATTCAATGGTGCCGAGCATGCCGCAGCGGCGGGCGGCCTCGTTAAAGATATGACGAACCAGATAGGCGGTGGTGGTTTTCCCGTTGGTGCCGGTGACGCCGATGAGTTCGAGAACCTGGGACGGGTAGTCGTAAAATATGTTCGCCGCTTCACCAAGGCCGAGGCGGGCGTTCTCGACCACAATGTAAGGGACGACCGGCCGGGGTGACGGGATGGCTTCGACGAGGAGGGCGGCGGCGCCGTTCCGAACCGCGTCGGGGATAAAGGCGAGGCCGTCCGCCTTGGTGCCGGGAAGGGCGGCGAAGAGGGAGTCGTCCTTGACCTCGCGGCTGTCCGCGGTGATGCCGAGAATGCCCGGATCGCCTTCCCCGGCCACCTGGGCATTGGTCATTTTTGCGGCAATATCCCTGAGGCGCATTGCGGTTCTCCGTGCCATAATGGCGCTGTCGTACCGGCCCGGACGGCATGTCCGGCGTGGCCGTCGCTTTCATTTTTTTTCGCGGCGACGGACAACGGCGTCAAGAACGTTCCGCCGCCGCGCCTGTCGCCCCGACCCTTACCCGAGCGCTTCCTCGTCGTCGATCATTTCTTCGAGCCAGCGCGGATCGATTTCCTCGTTCAACTGGTTGTCGTCGTCCGGCGCGCCGATGGTGTAGATGACCGGCACCGGCGCCGGCTCGAACACCTTCCGGGGCAGGATGTCGGCCATTATCGGCGTACCGTCGGCGGTCGGGACGCCCAGTACCCCATTAGTCGGCGGGCGATGGCGGCGCCGGGCGGACTGGCCGCTTCGCCGCCGTACTTGCCTGTTTCCCGGATGGAGACGCAGACGATGGCGCGGGGCTTGTCCCACGGCACCAGGGCGACGAAGTTGGCGGTATGACG